>SKOR01000057.1 GCA_007119965.1 Syntrophomonadaceae bacterium | reverse complement strand
GTATGCTCCATCCGGGTTGTGTGATAGCAGCTTATGGACAGCTGCGGGGCACAGGTGTGCAGAGCGTCTTAGTTCAGGTCTGCGCACCCCGGGGTTAAAGAGCGACAGTTTTCATGGAGCAGGGAAGCCGCCTGAAAAATATGTTATTGAAAACCTGGCGAACCCTGATATAATTGGATAAAATAAACGCGAAAATTTATATTTTCTGTTCATGGCAGGTTTTGCCGGTGATATCCCTGAGCGTTTTTTAGGCGAAGACAGGCATAAAGGAGGCACCGGATTAGAGGCGGAAAATAAAAAGGGGGTGCGGGGAATGCCGGAAACAACGGCTTGTCCTTTTTGTTCTGAACAGGTTGGAATTGACGATGTCTACTGCAGGCACTGCGGTTCTGACTTAAAGATGGTTTCAGCGCTGGCAGGTGATGATCCTGAAGATGGCGGTGAACATGCCTTTGCGCAGGCAGGCGAGCCGCCGCGGCAGGTGAACGATGAATTTAGCGAGCTCGATTATCAGCCTAAGCAGAAACCAGGATTTCTGGCCCCCGTGCTGGTCATATTATTGGTTCTGCTGATGGTTGCAGCAGGAATCTATTTCCTGGGGAATAACGGGGCAGGGCCGGTTGCCGATGATGAGCCGCTTCAAGTGCCGGAAGCGGAAGAGGATGCAGAAGAACCCCAAACCGGTGACACCGGGCAGGAAGAAGCTGAAAACGGCCTGGAAGAAGATGAGGAGCCCGACCTGGAAGATGAGGCTTCTGGCCCGGAAAATGATGGCGAAACTGAACCGCCCGACTATGATCAGCTGGAAGCTGTCCTGCAGGAATGGCTGGAAGAGAGGGTAGAAGACCCGGATGTGATCCTGGTCCATACAGACGATCTGGAGGATGTAGATCAATTTTTTGAAGAATATGATCTTGAAGCGGATAATGTTATAGTCTACGATATAGAATCAACGGATGATCAGTTCACGGCAGTGGTCTTCGGACTTCCCTTCAGCGAATGGTCAATCAAAGCCATTTTTGAGTGGCGGGATACCGGATGGAATTTCTTAAGGGAAGCGACAATCGACTAACTGATTATTGCACGGCAAACCATTGTATTTTATCGCTTTTCGGGGTAATATAGATATGCAGAGCGCCTGTAGCTCAGGGGATAGAGCAGTGGACTTCTAATCCATTAGTCGGGGGTTCAAATCCTCCCAGGCGCACCAGTGACAACAAGGGGTTTCGGGGTTGCAAGCAACCTCCAAACCCCTTTATTAATAAGTTTAAATGAGCGCTTTGGTCTTAGTTCTCTTCATTGAACAATGTAACCTTACGGTTTGCCGTTTTCTGCTGCAATTATGAACCATGGCCGCGTTATTTGTTCGGCTTAACCAGAGTTCGTTTTGAATTATTCTTTGGGCCTTCCGGGCATGTATTCAAGCAGGACGGAAACGAACAAAATGAAGAAAGCAAAACCCCATATAACATAAATAAATACCGGGATATTAACCCCGATAATTGTCAATAAAACACCAATCGGCACGCCAATTATTACGATGAAAGATACGATGTTAGCTGCAAGGGATGAATTGTTAAAGGGTCGCATCTGTCACTCTCCCTGTCAATCCGTTTACGAAACCCGGTCAGCTGTTAAAAGGAATCAATCATGCCAACAGCATGCTGCATGATCAGGGTTATATCGATAATGTTTACCACGCCATCATTGTTGACATCAGCCCTTTCGGCTCCGGTTTCACTTAAACGGGCAAGTTCTAATACATGCTGCGTAACCAGTACTACATCCTGCACGTCAACTTTACCGTCGTGGTTGATATCTCCCGGTAACCCCGCATCAGGGCTGATTTCCTTGTCCCCGCTGACAGTTTTCCCGTCTGAAACAATAACGACGCAGCCGGCTTCTTCCCTGCCATCAGGCGTTCTGACCATCGCCGTAGTTTTGCCGGGGCCGATGGCTGTGACAAGGCCTAGATCATCAACAACGGCAATATTGGGATGATTGGTTGTCCAGACCAGCGCACTGATCTCTCCGTTATTAGGGGTTACAGTAACGGACAAATATTTGCTTTCGTTTACTTCCAGGGTTATCTCTTCAAACTCCAGGCTTAAGACCGGAGCTTCTGTTTCTTCACTGTTTGTGTTCTCGTCCTCATGGCCTGTTTGATCAGGGACCCAGCGCAGCCAATTTTCTATCAGGTTGCGGTTGATATCGTTCAGGTGCGGCCCCCCGCTGAAGAAATTCCTCGATGCGAAAGAGTGAATAGCTACAACCCTGTAGGTAGCGGCGTTCTCATTGTAAACAAATACCGGGCTTCCGCTGTTGCCCCCGCTGGTAAAAGCTTCATAGTAGAGACAGTAATCATTTGCCTTAACCACGGTGCCGTCAGATTGCCACATGCCAAGGGTTGCCGCATCACCGACATATCCCGGGTAACCGAGCAGGCTGATCTGCCCGGGGTGGTGATTGAATTGAAGGGGCATGAAAGTGGAGATGCCGCTGAATGGCCGGCCGAAAAATACAGCGCCGTAGTCATGGTTGATAGCCCGGTCCCTATCGCCATCGTCTTCATACTTTAAAAAAGCGTCACTTACTTCAGCCCGGATCGGGCTTGCTGTCGGATAAGGTTGGATCACTTCAAATGTATCGGTTTCATACTGGCCGGGAGTAAAGGTAATTGATTCAAACCAGCCGCCGAACTGGGGCGAATAAATGTTGTGAGCATTGGTTAAAACAGTATAGGGGCTGATCAGGAACCCTGTACCCCTCATGTACTCAGACTGAAAATTGGTAGTCAAAAAGCCAATTGTATTGTGCGGGTAGGTAAGCGCATCACTTTTAGATACCGGCCAACGGTTATCTGTCATGCCTTCCGGCATTGAGATGTTTTCCCAGGTTGCATTCAATGCTTCCTGTGAAAATTCAAAGTCAAATCCGGAAACCTGAAGGCCTTCATAGGGCCCTTGTTTTAAGCTATGGAAGGTGCTCTGAAAGGCCGGGCGCTGATTTTCCCACTGCCGTGAAGCTTCCAGAAGGCCGGCTGCTTCAGCGCTGCTGAGTCTTTTTTCTTCAGGTTCGAGCAGGTAGATATATGTTGAGCTGTCAGCAGGGTTTTCATACTCGTGCCACTTGTAAAACCGGTGGTCAATAATTTGCATTACCGTGCGAGAGGGGTTGTTATGGAAGGCCGGTTCGTTTAATGGCCCGTGATCAGCCAGGGATGGGGTGGCCAACAAAAGGCAGCTTAGAATTACTGCTGCTGCCAGTAAAAACAGTCTGAAGCGGTAAGATTTAGGCTGCATGCTGCTTTAACCACCTTAAGCCGGATGTGTTTTGTTATGTGAGGTTTCCATCAAATTATAGCAATTTTCTTACACAAAAGTCAAGCGTTGTGCTTCCCCATTTACATTTGATTTGTGCTATAATTCTCTATAAATAAAGGCACTAATATGGAGGCGACACTATGAGTTTGGAAAGGCAGCGTATCTTTTGGGCTGTCCTGTTTATCATCATGATTTTGGCTGCATTTATCTTTCCGTTTATACCCCCGTTGAGTAATTTAACAAAGATTTACGGTGCTTTCCTGTTTTGGAATGCCTTTGCACTGGTTGTGATTGTCTGCCTCGGGATCATAACTGCGAGATGGAGGGATGATCATTAGCGCTTATACTATTTACCTGGCCCTTTTTCTATATTTTATAGTCGGCAGCATTATTGCCCGCCAGGCCCGCAACAGGCTGGGCAGCGGGGTTAACGATTTTTTCCTGGCCGGACGCTCCCTGGGGGGGATTGTAGCGGCTTTAACTTACAGCGCTACCACCTACAGCGCATTCATGCTGGTTGGCCTGGCCGGTTTTACTTATATCGGCGGGGTCGGGGCGCTTGGTTTTGAATTAATCTATCTTTCAGGGTTGATCCTGGTTGCTTTTTTCGGCCCACGGTTCTGGCTGGTCGGTAATCGCTATAACTACCTGACCCCGACTGAAATGCTCGGCGACCGTTATGCCAGTAAAGCCGTTGCTGTAGTTTCAGCGGTAGCGGCAGTTATATTCCTGATCCCCTACAGTGCAGTGCAGTTAATCGGTATTGGCGCCCTTTTGGAAGGCATATCGGGAGGTGCAATTCCCTACCTTGTCGGCGTGTTAATTGCCTCGTTTGTCGCAGTTTACTGGACCTGGACCGGCGGGTTAAAAGCGGTAGCCTGGACCGATTCACTGCAGGCCCTGGTCATGCTTACTGTTGCAAGCCTCTCTGTCGTCTTTATCGCTTACCGCGGTTTCGGCGGTTTCGGGGGCCTGTTTACTCAGCTTGAAGCGCAGTACCCGGCCTGGCTGACCGTGCCCGGACCGGGCTTCTTTAACATCAACGCTTTTGTCGGCCTGACCCTGCCCTGGTTCTTTTTCTCCCTGTCCAATCCCCAGGTCAGCCAGCGCCTTTTTATGCCCCGCTCCCTGGGTCAAATGAGGGTTATGGTGATGGGCTTCCTGGTTTTTGGTTTTATTTATACCCTGGTTTCAATTATGTGGGGTTTTTCAGCCCGCCTTTTACTGCCTGATTTACCGGCGGCCGATAGCGCCACGCCGGTTTTGCTCAGCCTGGATATTGTCCCGTCAGCAGTGGCCCTGCTGGTCATGCTGGGAATCAGCGCCGCCGCAGTCTCCACGGTTAACTCAATTATTCTGTCGCTTTCATCAATGGTCTGCCGCGACGTATTCAAGAATGTTAAACCGGACACAGATGAAAATAAAGAGCTGTTGATCGGAAAAATATTTGTGCCCCTGTTTACCTTGTTTATCATGGCTTTTGCTACCCTGCGCCTTGATTTAATTGCCGCCCTTTCGGTAGCTTCTTCCGCGGGCCTGCTGGTGATGGTTCCCGCCCTGTTTGGAGCTTTCTTCTGGAAGAGAGGGACCGCTGCAGGGGTTCTTTCCAGCGTGATTGCCGGCGGCCTTGTGGCCACTATCCTGCAGTACGGCGGTTGGCAGCCTCTTGGCCTGTGGCCCGGGGTGTGGAGCGGCACCGTAGCCGTGACCCTGTTTATCGTTGTCAGCCTGCTGACCAGGGCTCCGGATGAGAAGGCGGAAGAATTTATAGGTTTCCTGCAATCAGAGCTAAGCGGCAGAAAGGTTATTTAAATGGCCGGCAAACAGAAGATGGAACTGGCTGCAGTAAATACTGCAGCGGCTTTAAAAAAAGAAAAGCATCTGGAAGAACTGCTGCACAGTTTCAGGAATGTGACTGTCGCTTTTTCAGGCGGCGTTGACAGCGCTTACCTGCTCGGCCGTGCGGTACAGGTTTTAGGCCGGGAACAGGTGCAGGCCGTAACATTGAAATCAGCCCTGAACCCGCCCGGCGAGGTTGAAGAGGCGGCATCATTTGCTTTAAAACTCGCTGTGAGGCACCGCGTCATGAATATTGACATATCTGCGGAACGGGAGTTAATGGCTAATACTTCAGAGCGCTGTTACGTTTGCAAAAGAAGCTGTTTTGGCAGGCTCTCAGAAGTTTCGGCTGCCGGGGGCTTTCAGGCGGTACTGGACGGTTCTAACGCGGATGATTTAAATGATTACAGGCCCGGCATGCGTGCTGCTGAGGAACTCGGTATCCGCAGCCCCCTGCTGGAAGCTTCCCTGGGGAAGGATGAGATCAGGCTCCTTTCCAAAATGAGAGGCTACGCCACCTGGGACAAACCCTCTGCCGCCTGCCTGGCATCGCGAATCCCTTATGGCCAGGAGATCACCCCCGAAAAATTGAAAAAAGTGGCTGATGCCGAGTGTTTCCTGCGGCAGGTCGGTGTAAAAACTGATCTGCGGGTGCGTTTTCACGATAACCTGGCCCGTATAGAAATTAACAGCAGCGATTTAGACTGCGTTATGCGGTACAGGAAAGAAATTGCCGCCAGGTTGCAGGTTATTGGTTTTACCTACGTCACCCTGGATCTTGATGGTTTTGAATCGGGCAGCCTGAACCGGTAAAAAATTCCCGCAAGCTATAAATGCCTGCGGGAATTGGCTCTTAATGGTTTTAAATGTCTGATCAGGCCAAATGCAGCATCCGGCCGGCTTTTTCTTTGCGGGCCCGCTTCACGGGGATGGGCATTTAATTAGTCTTTCCACCACTCATCGCCGCTGCCGGCACCTTCATTTTCCCACCATCCATCGCCTTCGCCTTCCTTGACGTCCCCGTTTATATTCATTTCCACGGTATGCGTAAAGCCTGTACCGGATGAAGTCGATTCGCCGGCCCCGTTACCGTTACCTGTGTCATTTTCATCGTCTTCATCTTTTTCATCTTCATCTTCTGATTCAAATTCTTCCTGCAGTTCTTCTACTGCAGTTTCTTCATCCTGGTTTGCAGGATCTGTGCAGCCAATCAGCAAAACGGCCAGCAGGGCTATAAAGAAAATAAGGTTAATCTTTCTGATCGTGGCCATTAAATACACCTCTTTCGAACTAATTGAGTTCATACCATTTCCTATCATCATCGTCATCATCCGGTTCTTCGGGCTCAGGTTCAGGTTCCGGTTCAGGTTCCGGTTCAGGTTCCGGTTCAGGTTCCGGTTCAGGTTCCGGTTCAGGCGCAGCAGGGGGATCCGGTTCTGCCGGCGGGTCAGGGGTATCCGGCTCGGCAGGTTGTCCGTTTTCTGCTGTCCGAAGCCCTCCGGGGCCGGCTTCCATAAAATCGATTCCTTCAGCGTAGAGTTCTATGCTGTCCCATTTAAGGCTGCCGGGAAGGCGGTCTGTTTTTCCTTCGGGAACCGATATTTCTGACCGGTTCTCGTCACGAGTTGGATCATGTTCATCAGGTGCCGGTTCCTGCCGGTTGCTGCAGGCGAACAGGAAAAGTATGAGAGGCACTGCGGTTATAAGCAGTAAATAGCGTTTGATATTTATCACTGCATTCAACTCCGGATAGTTTAAAAGTAAATGCTGATTCAATTAACTGTAATTATAACATATCGCTGCGTTTAAGTTAATTAACCGCGTTGAGCCTGCCGGCCTGGCAGCAATTTATATTCCCCGGGACTGTATCTAAAAAAGGATTTATCAATGGTAAAAAAGAATGATTATAGATATCTTAGAAAGGCGTGATTGAATGGCTAAAACAGTTATAGAACAAATCCGTAACGACTTATACCGCGCTGAAATACCCCTGCCCCGCAATCCCCTGAAAGCGACCAATTCTTATATAATCAAAGGCAAACCCCGCAACCTGGTTATTGATACAGGCATGAACCGTGAAGAATGCAAAACGGCCCTGCTTGGCGCATTTGACGAGCTGGATGTTGATCTGCAGGAAACGGATATATTTGTTACCCATCTGCATGCCGATCATGTCGGCCTGGTTGAGGTGCTGGCCTCGGATGACGCGATTATTTACTTTAACCAGCCAGACGCCGACATATTGAACCTGAAGGATCTCTGGAAGCTGGTCTGTTCCCTGGCCGGCCGCCACGGTTTTCCTGCCGAACTGGTTGGCCAGGCCATTGATTCTCACCCGGGGCAGCGCTACAGTCCCAGGAGTAATGTTGAGTTCACCATGGTCGAAGACGGCGACATCCTGCGGTACGGCGCTTACGAACTGCGCTGTGTCGTTACTCCCGGCCATACGGGCGGGCATACCTGTCTCTACGAACCGCACCTTAACTATTTCTTTTCAGGTGATCATATCCTCGGGGATATCACCCCCAACATATCGACCTGGAGGGATGACGGCAACCCCCTGGGGGAATATTTCAAGAGCCTGGACCGCGTCTATGCCATGCCGGTAGATCTTGTTCTGCCAGGTCACCGCAGGTTAGTCCGCGATTGCCGGGGTAGAATTGAAGAGCTTAAAAAACACCATCAACAGCGCCTTGACGAGGTGGTGGAGATTCTAAGTGAAGGCAGCCCGAAAAACGCTTACGAGGTGGCTTCAAAAATGACCTGGGACCTGGTTGCTGCCAATTGGGAAGAATTTCCCTTGATGCAGAAGTGGTTTGCGACAGGAGAAGCCCTGGCCCATATTCGCTATCTCGAAGTTGAAGGCAAAGTGTCGAAAGGAGGCGGAGAGCATCAACAGGTATATCTTATCAATTGACCAGGGCACAACCGGAACTACCGCTATCCTGTGGAATAAAGAAGGGCTCTCTAAAGCCAGGGCTAACCGTGAGCATAAGCAGTACTACCCGCAGCCCGGCTGGGTTGAACACGAGGCAGGGGAAATTTGGGAAAATGTTTTAAAAACTGTCTCTGATGTGCTGCAGGAAGCGGGAGCTGAAGCCTCTGAAATAGAATCGATTGGCATAACTAACCAGCGCGAAACCCTGGTTTTCTGGGATCGCCGCAGCGGCAAACCGGTTAGCAGGGCTATTGTCTGGCAGTGCCGGCGCACCGCGGAAATGTGCAGCAAGCTTAAAAGTGAAGGCCGGGAGGAAGAAGTGCGCCTAAAGACGGGGCTTTTACTTGATCCCTATTTTTCCGGGACTAAGCTTCGCTGGGCTATGGAAAACCTGCCTGAAGTAAGAAGCGCTGCGGAACAGGGAACTTTAGCCTGCGGCACCGTCGATAGCTTTATTTTGTTCCGTTTAACCGGCGGGAAGGTTTTTGCGACCGATTATTCCAACGCTTCGAGGACCCTGCTTTACAATATCCACAACCTGCAGTGGGATCCGGATCTGCTGGAGCTGTTCAAAGCCCCTGTCGGAATACTGCCTGAAGTAATGCCCAGCAGTTCTATCTTTGGCTTCACAGAGGAGAGCGTATTCTTTGATGCCCGCATCCCTATTGGCGGTATCGCCGGTGACCAGCAGGCCGCCCTTTTCGGCCAGGCCTGCTACAGCCCCGGGATGACAAAAAATACTTACGGGACAGGCTCATTTTTACTGATGAACACAGGTGAAAAAGCGGTTTCATCACAAAAAGGACTGCTGACCACAATTGCCTGGGGAATTGGCGATCAGGTTGAGTATGCCCTGGAAGGAAGCATTTTTATTACCGGGGCCGCTGTTCAGTGGTTGAGAGATGGCCTCGGTGTGATTGAGAAGTCGTCTGATCTGGAGGCCCTGGCGGCACAGGCCGACGGTAATGACGGTGTCTACCTGGTGCCCGCTTTTGCCGGACTGGGCGCCCCCTACTGGGATCCATACGCCCGGGGCCTGCTGATTGGGATTACAGGCGGCACTACCAAAGCTCACCTGGCCAGGGCTGTAATGGAAGCAATGGCTTACCAGACAAGGGATGTGCTGGAAGTGATGCACAAAGAAGCAGAACTGCCTTTAAAGGAGTTGCGGGTTGATGGCGGGGCCAGTGTAATGGACCTGCTGCTGCAGTTCCAGGCTGATATTACGGGGACTGTGGTCCGCCGCTCGGCTACATTTGACACAACAGCCCTCGGCGCTGCCTACCTGGCCGGGCTGGCTACAGGTTTTTGGAGCAGCATCGATGATCTGTCAGGCAGGTGGCAGCAAAGCGCTTTATTCGAACCGCAGATGGAGCGGGATACAAGAGAAGCCCTCTACAGGGATTGGCTCAGGGCGGTCAAAAGGACCCTTGGTTGGGCCCATGGCGAAGATCTGCCCGGTGTTTAAGGCTGCCCGTCAGTGCCCAACAGACGGGCGTTACCTGCGCCTGGCGGTGATACCAGTCCGCCGGAGATAATTACTTTCATGCCTTCCTCTATTGTCATGTCCATCTCGATCACTTCCTGCACTGGGGCCAGGATTAGCATTCCGGAGGTCGGGTTGGGTGTGGTCGGGATAAATATGCTGAGAGTTTCTTCGTGGGTTTTATCCTGGATTTCACCACGGGAAGTACCTGTTACGAAGCCTAGCACATAAAGGCCTTTACGGGGGTATTCCAGCATAACAACTTTCTGAAAGGTATCTTTGCCCTGGATAGTAAAAGCGTCGATAATCTGTTTGGCGCTGCTGTATATGCCCCTGGCCAGGGGTAAGCGCTGAAAGATGTTGTCGCCCAGGAGTATCAGGCGCCTGCCGATAATATTCGAGGCGATAAAACCGACGACAAAGATTAGCAGGATGCCGGCGACAAACCCTATACCGGGTACCCGGTAATCGAACAGGGCCTTTATCCAGTCTCCTACAAGGTTGTCAAGAAAGTTAAAAACGAGGAAAAAAACATAAGCTGTAACTGCCAGCGGCAGAAGGGTGAGCAAGCCGGTTGTAAAGATTTTTTTTAAATTCATTTGACAACCTCCCTGAAGGGGTGTATTTGTTAATGATTATATTCTAACAGCAAGGATAATATAATCAAGCCAAATAAATATTTACATAAATGAGGCCGGTGAGCAATCATGATGAGGGCTGAAAAAGAAGCAAAAATAGGCTTAATAACTATAACCCTGGTCTTGGCCGTTTTAGTTGCAGGCTGCACTCCTGATCACGGTGAGAGTAGCGGCGGGGATGCTGCTGAGGATGAAAAACCTTTCAGTACTCCAGTAGAGCTGAATGGTCACCTGGTCGAAATGGAATTGGCACTTATTCCCGGAAAAAGGGAGCAGGGCTTGATGAGGCGTGAATCGCTTGCTGATGACGAGGGGATGCTGTTTGTATTTCCCGATCGGGATCCTTATCCGGTTGAGCTTAATTTTTGGATGAAGGACTGCCTGATACCAATAGATGTAATATTTATCAGCAGAGGAGGGTTTATAACCGCCATTCATGAAATGCAGCCACCCGAACCCGGCACTGCAGATCATGATCTTAAATCGTATTCCAGCAAGCAGCCGGCTCAGTTTGCGATTGAAGTGCGCGGGGGGCTGGCCGCGGAATTGGGCCTTGAGACCGGTGATTTAATTAAGTTAAGAAAAGACTGCCTGCTGAAGATGGCTGAATAATTCTGAAGCGCTGTTAATAGTTTCTTGACAGCGCTTCAGTTAGCATGTGTTGTATATGAATCAGGATAGTTTACTCGAATCCTCCGCCCATCGGGGGCAGGTTAGTACCTGTAAAGCCGAAGCGTTCAATAGCGCTTTGGCTTTTATTGTTATATTGGATATGGGGTACCAGGAAGTCTGCAAAATAGCCGCTTAAAAAACGTTCGAAGTTTTGCTGGTTGCTGAGGGGTTCATTTAAATCATCGTTATAAAGTGAGATGAAGTTTGCCGTTAGCTGGTAATCCCGGTCAGCCGTGAAGTTGTATATTACATCTTTACTCACTTCGATGCCGTTGCTGGTCCAGTTGAGGAAATAGTAATCGATATCGGGCAGGGCGGAAACGGTTACTGTTGTGCCTTCCGTATATTCGCCGCTGCCGTAAACCCTGCCGCCTTCTAACGGGGCCGGCGCCAGGCTAATGCGGAAAGTATCGGCTATCTCATTCTGCCTGGTTAAAAGCGGGGTAAAGACAGCCACCAGATCGCGATCCCGGCTTACGGTAAAAGCATAAGTTTTCGCTATGCTGATCTCGGTATCGTCTTCCATCCAACCTGTAAATTCGTAGCCGATTGCCGGATAGGCGTTCAGGCCGACCAGCTCATTTTCCCCGTACAGGCCTGCTCCTTCAACACTGCCGCTGTCCTCCGGCTCAATACTTAGTGAAACCGTGTAAGAACCGGGAGCATCCGGCTGCTCATCAGCCCCGGCGGTAACCCCGTTTGTCCCGTTTATATGATCATCGCCGTTTTCCGGGCCTGGCTGGTTGTGATCGATTTCTTCGCCCGTGGGCTGTTTGCTTTTTGCAGTTAAAACGCGGTCCCTGGTAACCGGGAAAACATAACTGGCGTCAAAACTAACCGGAGTGTCGTCTTCAAACCAGCAGTAAAAAACAAACCCTGCCGGAGGTTCAGCAACAACTAAAGCATTATCGCCGCTTTCGTAGTAGCCTTCACCTTTAACTGTGCCGCTATTTTCATGGTCGTAATTAACTTCGATGTAGTATATTTCACCCGTGCCTGCCTGGCCGTTAGTTGTCTCCTGCAGGTTATCCTGATCTTCCGGGTCATCGTTGGAACTGCTGCCGTTATCAATTATTTCAAGGTCAAATATAACTACAATGGTATTATCCCGGGCCGGCATAGTGTAGGTCAGCTCAGGCTCGATGCCCAATGTTTGATCACCCTTAATCCAGGCGACAAATTCGTAGCCTTCGTCTGCAGCAGCGCTTAAAGTTACCTCTTCGCCTGCAGCATATGTTCCGCTGCCATCCGCCCTGCCGCCTTCGGCAGGATCGTTTACCAGGTTCAGGGTATATTCAAGCGTTTCGAAATTAGCGGTTAGCCGAATATCTTCGTCGGGCATGGTGTATTCGAAGCTTGCATCGGTTGAGACCTCTGCTCCTTCTTTGTCGGTCCAGTTGATGAAGGCCCGCCCTTCAGCGGCTTCTGCTACAACTATTACCGGGTGCCCTTCTTCGTAAATGCCTTCACCGCTGACCGTGCCGCTGTCTTCCGGTTCAGCTTTCACTGTCAGATTATAGGTTGGCACGAGAGCTTCTACAGTAAAGGGTTCTGCTTCAAAAGCTTCTCCGTCCCGGTAGCTGACCTGTACCGTGTAGCGGATTGTTTCTTCTTCCCGGCTGAATGGTTCAAAGTTGAGGATTGCCCTTTCCGCTTCCTGATCACTCCAGTTAACAATTAGTTGATCAAAACTTTTCCAGGCAGGGCCCAGATGATCATCTTCAGGTTCGCGTTCCCTTTCTCGGGCAGCTCCGTTATTGCTTTCACCTGCATCAGGATGAGCCTGGCTGTCAGCCTCATCGATACTGTTTTCGTCGCCATTATTGCCATTGCTTTCCGGGTTGCTGTGATCTGCTTCTTCGTTTATCTCATAAGAATAGGATGCAGCAAAATCACCGCCCCCGGGCGATGTTTCGAGGTCACGGTCGAAAATGATTACTATTTCGCCGTTATCAGCCAGGATACTGCTGATCAGGGCAGGGTCTGTTTCTGCTTCAATCTCTTCAAATATCGCAGTAAGGGCACGGTTTCGGTCAACGGTGAAGCGATAGTCGGCGTCTTCGCTTGCGTCGCCGGAACTGCCTGCGTAAAGCTCTTCGCCTTCAGCAATTTTTTCATCACCGGTATTATTTGCACCTGCTGCCTCCGGTTCATCTTCTTCAACCGCAGCGATATGCTCTGTCCATTTACTGAAGCGGTAGCCTTCTTCCGCAGCGGCGCTGACAGTAATCTCTTCGTCCGCCTGATATGTGCCGGTTCCGCTAACCGTGCCGCCTTTTTCGGGATCGGCGTTAAGCTTGATTTCGAACAGCAGGGGTATTTCTTCCTCGACCAGGTCAAAATTGGCCGTTAATGCACGGCTGCTGTTGACCGTGAACACAAATTCTTCGCTGTTGCTCACTTCCTTGTCATCTTCAGTCCAGTTGGTGAAGGTATAATTATCTGCAGCTTCGGCTCTGACAGTAATTTCAGTTCCTGTTTCATGATCGCCGCCCCCGCTTACTGTGCCGCCGTCTTCGGGTTCAGCATCAAGGGCTATTTCGAATGTTTCGGATTCTTCTTCGGTTATTTCCTCTTCTTCGGTTTTTTCTGGATCTCCCGGAGCGTCAAAATTGGCAACCAGCAGGCGATCCCTGACAGCCAGAAAAGAAAGGTTGGTGTCGGTGCTGATTTCTTCACCGTCTTCGGTCCAATTAATAAAGGTGTATCCCTGGTTTGCGGACAGGTTGACTGAAATACTCTCACCGCGCCTGTATGTGCCTCCGCCGCTCAGGGTTCCCGCACCTCCAGGTTCCGTACTCAGCGCGATGGTGTAAAACGGCAGATTATCCCCGAGCAGTACCTGGGTTGGTTCTGCCTGGGCCTGGAAACTGCCGATACCCAGTTGGCCTTTCGAGTTGCTGCCCCAGGCCCATAGTGAGCCGTCTTCCTTCAGGGCAAAAGTATGGTTTTCCTGTGGGAATATCCTGGCGACATTTTCAAGGGGGATCGTTTCGGGTTCGCTTGAAGCCGCTTCAGAATTGCTGCCCAACCGGGATCTGTCATTTTTGCCCCAGGCTGAGGGTGTGCCACCCTGGTCCAGGGTAAAAGCGTGCTTTTCTAAAACAAAAGCTTCTTCAACACCATCGGTGATTTTCACAGGTTCCGGGATGGATAGCGTGCTGCCGGTATCGCCACCAAGTCGCCCGTCACTGCTGCGGCCCCAGGCCCACAGCGATTTGTCTTCCAACAGCATAAAAGTATGATCCTGCCGGGGGTAAAGGGCTGAAGCGCCTTCAACATTAACCGGGACCGGCTCATTACGGTTCAAAATGGTTCCGTCACCCAGCTGTCCGTACCAGTTATAGCCCCAGGCCCACAGTGAGCCGTCATCTTTTAACGCAAATGAATGATATTTCTGAGGGAAGAGCTCTTCAACCCGGTCAAGATTAATCCGCACAGGCCGGTGCCGGTTTTCGTTCGTTCCGTCGCCCAGCTGCCCGTACCAGTTGTAGCCCCAGCCCCACAGGGTGTGATCGTTTTTTTGGGCCAGGACATGGCTGCTCTGCGGGTACACAGTGGAAACCTGATCAAGAACCTGTACGGGTAATCTGCGGTTTGCAGTTGTGCCGTCCCCGAGTTTGCCGTATTGATTATGGCCCCAGGCCCACAGGGTTCCGTCTTCTAGGAGCGCGTAAGAACTGTTGTTTTTGGGGTAAACTTTACTGACATTATCAAGGCTCACCTTTACCGGGGCAAACCGGTTTGTGGTCGTCCCGTCGCCCAGTTGGCCATGGCTGTTATTACCCCAGGCCCACAGGGTGCCGTCAGTTTTCAGGGCAAAAGAGTGCCGCTCATGCGGGAAGAGCTTTTCTGTATTATCCAAAATTTTGGCAGGTTCACTATAAGAAGGTTCTCCGGGGCCTGCTCCGATACGCCCATCCCAGTTGCGTTCCCAGGCCCACAGGGTGCCGTCAGTTTTCAGGGCGAAAGTATGGCCTGATGATTGCGGATAAAGGGAGGCCACATTGTCGAGGACAAGTTGTATGGGGATAGCGCGGTTTGTCGTAGTGCCGTCTCCAAGTTTTCCGTTCCGGTTATCGCCCCAGGCCCACAGAGACCCATTTTCTGTAAGGATAAAGGTATGGGCTGATTGGGGGTATACTTCAGCTACCCTGCTGTCCGCCTCAGCAGCGGCAGTATTATTGAAGAGCAGTACCAGTGTTGTAAACAATAAAAGCGTGATCAGGTGTTTAGTGAAGGCGGCAGTTGAAATTCTTTGAAGCATTTCCGTATCACCCCGAAATGCATCCCCTGGCAGGCGGATATTATTTTGTTTTTGTGCAGAGTAGTGGTTGTGAAAAACAAAAGCAGCCTCACGGCTGCCTGTTTAGCGGAGTGAACAATTAGATGTTCGTCAAGTGTTGACTGGCAGCCTGGCAGTCCATTTTTATTAAGGACCCACGGCTTTGCGTCCCCGCCTTTCGGCGAGTTTGCCCTTTTCAGTCTGCTACATATTAACATATTGATTTTAACAAAGCTATAACAACTAGTCAAGACAATTGTTGTACTTTTCTTGATTTATTTTGGGCATAAAAATGGCTGGGGCGGTAGGATTCGAACCTACGCATGCGGATTCCAAAGACCCGTGCCTTACCGCTTGGCCACGCCCCAGCAACTTAAAAACATATATAACTTGTAAATAATTAGCAATGGGGTGAGTGATGGGATTCGAACCCACGGCCTCCAGGGCCACAACCTGGCGCTCTAACCAACTGAGCTACACCCACCATGTTCGCTACATATTGCGTTGTTTATTTTAGCATGAGCTTTATAAAAAGTCAACGCACAGGCAGATTAATGAGAACAGGGGATGGTCGCCTAAATATTTATGATGCAAAATACCCCGGCATGTGATAATTTATGAACTGTAGCAATTTATATCTGAGTTTTGTAAATCGATTATGTTGCAGAGGAGATGGTCACAGTGCGTTTTCTTAGCGGGAGGCTGGTAATTGGCCTGGCGGTTTTGGTGCTTGGTGTAATTTTGCTCTTAAATAACCTGGGGGTTGGTATTGAGATTGAAACCAGGCAGGTCCTGAGGCTCTGGCCTGTAATTCCCTTGATCCTGGGTCTTAACTGGCTGTTTCTGTCTTTTGGTTCGACAGAAAGCGATAAGGGGAAAAGAGTGTTTTTTTCCTGGGGCCAGTTTATCACAGCCTTGATCACCATAGCGATAGGTGTTGTATTTTTGGGCCGTAACCTGGGGCTCTTCGAAGTTGATACATCCCTGTTTTTTAATATAATCTGGCCGGTAATCCTGATTTTGATCGGTATCAGCCTGCTGCGCGGAAAAGCGCACAGTAGTGGAAAGGGCGGCCGTTTTACTTTCATGGGCGGGTCGAACGTCGGTGGTGCTGAATCCTGGAAACTGGATAGCGGCAGTTATTTCGCTTTTATGGGTGGAATCGAAATCGACCTGACCAACGCCGAGGTGCCAGAAGGGGAAACAGTCCTGGACCTGACGGCGGTTATGGGCGGTATAGAGGTAAAAATTCCCAAAGATTTGGCGGTTATATACGAAGGCTCTGCCGTTATGGGGGGAGTTACTTTTATTGACCAGGAAGACGGAGGGATTGTAGGCGGACGTAGTGCAGAATACAACATAACCGAATCGGCCAGTCGTAAAGTGCGTATTCAGGCCCGCGCAATCATGGGCGGGGTAGAAATCAAAGAAGCCTGATCGCTCCGAGGAAATTGCATCTATTTTTATTCTGAACCCAGGATTCTGAACCCTGTATCCGGATCTCCAACTCCTGCCACCCGGTTTTTAAGGGCGGCGAAAACTTCAGATTTTGGCAGGTCAGGCCTGGATCGGCTGATTTGCTCCAGGCAGATTGAAGCGCCGTAATCCATGCCCTGGCAGCCGGCCAGGAGCAGTACGTCGCCGCTTTCTGTTTCCGATAAGCCGCGGGCAACTGCACCGGGAAGTTGTTCATAGATTTCTGTGCTGATGCCTGCTTGATCCATTACCTGTTCAAACACCTGCCGCTCCTCTGTTGTGACCGTGTCTTTTTCGCCGACATGGCCGCAGCTGGTTGTGGCGATAATCCTGTTCAGACCCAGCCTGGGCACCCAGTAGGCTAATGCTTCGGCGTTTTCACGGTTAACGGTTACCCCCCGGCTGCCCCTGATGGCATAAACCAGGTGCAGTTTTTTATATTCCATCATCTGCAGGGTTTCCAGGGTAACGTGGATATTGCCGCTGTTAGCAAAATGATCGTCAATGACTTTATAGTTATCTTCAAAAATCAGTTCAAATCGTCTTTCAACACCGCGAAAATCATGGAGCGCTTTTGTGATAGTTTCCGCAGGGATTCCCTGGAGGAGGGCGGTCAACACAGCGGCCATGGCGTTATATACGCTGTGCAGGCCGAGAACGGAGAGCTCGATTGAAAATGAATCGGGCTGGGAAGCAAGCACCTCAAATGAATATTTCCTTTTCAGTTCAACAGTAAAGCTTGCTCTTCCCGTACTCAGGTCAAGATCGCGGACCTGGCAGTCGGCATCCTGGTTTTTCAGGCCGTAAGTGAAAACTCTGGCCTTTGTTTCTTTTGCCAGGGGGGCCGTCTGAGGGCAATCAAGGTTAAATACAGCCCACTGGTTTTCCCTTGCTTCCCGGGCCAGCGAGGCCTTGGCGGCAAAGTATCGCTCATATGAACCGTGCAGATCGATATGTTCGCGGCTGATATTATTAACTATCACGGTATTAAAGTCAACACTGCCGACCCGTTTGAGCTCCAATCCTGAGGATGATACCTCCATTACGATGTGGCTGACCTGCTCTTTAACCATTTGATCGAAAAAACGGTGCAGGTCCAGGGACTCTGGCGTCGTTAATAAAGCAGGTTGGACCCTGGTGCCAATCTTAACGACAACCGTGCCGATTAAGCCGGTATTAAGGCCGTGCTCTTCAAAGATTGAATTGATCATGTAAGTAGTGGTTGTTTTGCCATTTGTGGCAGTTACCCCGGTTACGTCGAGCTTTTTTGAGGGGTGGCCGTAAAAGAGGTCGGCCAGGGCTGCTAATGCCCGTCGGCTGTCGTTGACCCGGTACTGGGGGATATCGATACCGTCCACGAAAGCTTCGACTACTGCGGCAGCGGCTCCTTTTTTCACGGCCTGACCGAGGTATAAGTGACCGTCAGTTTTATAGCCTTTTATACAGACAAAAAGAGAACCTTCTGTAACGCTGCTGGTATGATAAGCAATACTCGTGATCGGCTCAATTCTTCCCGGGCGTATTTCTGTTACACTGATTGCTTTAAGCAGTTTGTTATGGTCCAACGAAATTGCAGCCTCCCGATAAAACAGTTATGTGGAAAAGTATTCTATGGCCCGGGGGAAAATCCTGCTGCCTGGAAAATGTAAGAGCCCGCTTAACAGCGGGCTCTGTTTACGACACTAACATGAATGTTGCAATTTGCGGTTTAAGATATTTCGATTGATTCTGTCGGACACTCCTCAGCTGCTTCGCGAACTTTTTCTTCATGTTCTGCAGGCACGGGATTTATTTTAACCTCTGCTATTTCGTCTCCTAATTCGAATACTTCTGGGACGATATCCTCGCATATACCGCAGGCGCTGCAATCGTCGTTTACTTTAACCTCCATGCTGATGCCTCCTTAAATTAGTAAATGGTTTTACATGAAATTGTATTCGCTAAGGAATTCATGATTCCTCTTTTTTGCCGATATTTTTTGCCTGCTCCGGTAACACGAATCAATTATCATGCCAGCTGTCATGTGAAAATAGCGCATAACTTTATGGTTACTATCTTCTTGTTTTGTGGATAAGGGGGCAGAGGTTACATGTAACAAGGATTTCCCTGTGGATAACCCTGTGCATATTGTGAGTAGAACGGGTATTTGTTTTTAAAAAGTGTTTATTTACAGGGAAAAAATAATTATTCAGGCCGCAGATGGTTGACATAATATGTTGATCGTAATCGTAGGCTGCAGGTTAACCTGATCCGTTTGTATAAATGTTTGCAATTAATTGGCGCTTATGCTATTAATGTAATTAATAAGCTGAGGGAGGTGTATTGATGAAACGCTTTTCCATGCTGATTGTAATTTCGACAATAACCCTGCTGCTTTTACTGGCTGGTTGCACTTCCGGCGGCTGATAATTCATGTATTAGGGGCCGGTCCGGCTCCTGAGGTTAAATAATTAAGCACCCGTTGTCCTTGACTGCGCTTTTAAAAAGCGGCAGTTTTGAGGCAGGGTGCTTTATTATTACGGGCCTAACGGCTTATAGGATCTGGAGTTGATCACTGAAAGTGGTCAGCTGTTTTAATCTGTTGGACTCTACTACAAATGTATCCTCAATGCCGACAACCCCTTCTCCGGGAAAGATAAATTTTGGTTCCAGGGCGAAAACCATTCCTTCTTCCAGGGGAATATCCAGGCCGCGGGCGATGACAGGCAGTTCGTCCAGTTCCAGGCCGACTCCGTGCCCGACAAAACTTACTTTTTCAACATAACCCATAAAATGGTTGCCAAGGCCGGCTGTATAGGCCATTTCTTCAGCCCTGTCATAAAGTGCGCCTGCCAAAACCCCCGGCTCGCCCATTTCTGCCAAATTGTTTCTGATTAGAACAGCAATATTATAGGCTTCCTGTAAGTGAATAGGCGGCTCGCCCAGGCAGAAAATACGGGTTTGATCAACCATGTATCCTCCGAGGATACTGACAAAGTCCACCAGGATCGGTTCATTAGGCCTGATTATATCTGCGCCCGCGCCCTGTGGAAAGGAAGGGTTTAAACCTGCTCCGCCGGTTGGCCCGTCAAAAAAACTGATTGCCGCGGCATTTTCCCCCGCCATAATGTGTCCATAATAGAGCTCCTGGTTAAACCCGCGCATCCTGACAGCTCCCTGGTGGCCCATGGTGCGGGCATGCAGTTCGAGTTGCCCGGCCAGTTCTACTTCGGACATGCCTTCCCGGATCACCTTCCGGGCCCGGTTAAACACCGACTCACTGATAACCGCTGCTTCCAGCATTAATCCCAGTTCATAGCCTGATTTAACTGCCCGGATACTGCGGATAGTTTTTGATATATCGGTCATTGTAAAACCGTCCAGCAATTTTTGATATCGGAAGTACAGGTTTGCCGGCAGGACATCAGTTTCGAGGCCGATTTTAGAGCCTTCCGGCAGTGATTCAGCTATTAAGGCTTTCAGCTTATCCCACCCTTCAAAGGGAACAATATTTTCGAGGTTGCTTTCCTGTTCAGCCCTGATCATCGACTTTTTAACAATCAGGGCCGGCTCGCCCTCGGCGGGGATAAAAAGGTGGGCATTCTGCCCCGTGCCGCTGAAGTAAAAAAGATCGGCCCGCTGAACAATCAGGGCGCCACCAATCCGGTCCTCCTGCATCACTTTCTGTAATTTGAAAATCCTGCTTTTTAACTCATCTTTTGACACCAACCAAAAACACCTCACATTCCACCCATTAGGACTTAAGTCCGGGCTCTTGTATTAATTATTAAGCGGCCGGCCTGAACTGTTTAGGATAAGACTTTCGGAGCTTTGTCTTAATAAACAGGGGCACTTTGCTTAATCATACCATGAAATAGGTGATGATTTAAGCTTTGTGCCCCTGTTAGGTTGCATTTTTATCTGGTTAGGCGCTTAGGTTCTTTCGAATAAACCGGCTGCGCCCATGCCGCCGCCGATGCACATCGAAACGACACCGTAGCGTGAACCGCGCCGTTCCATTTCGTGCAGCAGGGTGGCGGTAAGCTTGGCTCCGGTGCACCCCAGGGGGTGACCTAAAGCGATAGCCCCGCCGTTTACATTGACAATATCTTCACTGATGCCCAGTTCGCGAATCGAATAAAGGGCCTGTGAAGCAAATGCTTCGTTGATCTCAAAGAGGTCAATGTCGCTGATTTTTTTGCCGGTCAGTTCCATTAATTTCGGGATAGCCACTGCAGGGCCCACACCCATTATTTCAGGCGGGCAGCCCGCCACGGCGAAACCGCGGAATATTGCCATCGGTTTTAAGCCGAGTTCTTTAGCTTT
>SKOR01000038.1 GCA_007119965.1 Syntrophomonadaceae bacterium | reverse complement strand
GTATGCAGGTCCAGCATAAAATTAACTAAGGCCCGCTCCAGCCTGGCACCTGCACCAAAGTAAACAGCAAAACGGCTGCCGGATATTTTTCCGGCCCTGGGAAAATCAAGGATTTTCAGTTTTTCACCCAAATCCCAGTGGGCCAGCGGTTCGTAATCAAATTCAGGCTTATCGCCCCAGGCCCGAACTTCAATATTATCTTCTTCCTCGCTGCCGATGGGAACAACTTCGTCAGGGATATTAGGCAGGCTGAGCAATAACTGATCCATCCCGGCATCAATTTTCCGCAGCTTCTCATCCAGCTCTTTAATTTTTGCCGAAACTTCACGCATTTCATCTTTCTTTTGCTGCGCAGCTTCACTGTCAGCACCCTGTTTGCCGATTTCCTTGGAAACCCGGTTGCGGGTTTGCTTCAGGTCTTCTACATCTTTTAAAAGATCGCGGCGCTCCTGATCCAAAGATAGCAGTCCGTTTAAATCGCCGGCCTCATTTTTCAGCTCCAGCGCCCGGCGAACCGTTTCGGGATTTTCCCTGACATATTTTAGGGCTAACACAAATAACTCCTCCCTGCTCTTTACCTCTATTATACGGGCATGAACACCATACCCTTGTTACATCTCTTCCGGGGCTTCAATTCCCAACAGGGCCAGCCCGTTGGCGATAACCTGCCTGGTTGCGCTGATCAACAGCAGGCGGCCGTGCTTCAGCTCCTCTTCACTGTTTAGTACGGGGCAGTTGTGATAAAAGCGGTTAAAATCACGGGCTACATCAATCAGGTAGCGGGCCAGGATTGAAGGCCGGTAACTTTCAGCAGAAGCAAATATTTTGTCGGGAAGCAGGGCCAGGGTTTTTACCAGGCTAATTTCTTCCTCCCTGTCAAGAAGTGAAGCCGAGCTGTCATCCCATGTTTTATATTCGGCTCCTGCCTTTCGTAAAATACTGCAGATCCGGGCATGGGCATATTGAATGTAAGCAGCGGTTTCACCAGAAAAATCGAGCGCTTTTTCCCAGTCAAATTCAATGTTTTTGACGCGATCGTTGTTTAAATCACCAAAGCGGACAGCTCCCAGGCCGACTGCTTTAGCGGCGCCTTCCTTGTCGGGAAGGTCGGGATTTTTCTCTTCAATGATCTGACGAGCCATTTCAATTGAGCGATTGAGGACTTCTTCCAAAAGAATTATTTTACCGGCCCTGGTTGACATTTTGCCATCCTTAAAACGAATCAGGCCGAATGGCACATGAACACACCGGGAGGCCCATTCGAAACCGAGCAGTTCCAAAACCTTAAACAACTGCTGGAAATGCAGGGTTTGCTCCGCCCCGACTACATAGAGTGAGCGGGCAAAGTTAAATGTTTCATACCGGTATATAGCTGCGGCCAGGTCACGGGTAATATAGAGGGTGGCGCCGTCTTTTTTACGGAGCATAACTGAAGGCAGGCCATGAGGCTCAAGATCGATCATCAGGGCACCTTCACTCTCACTGGCAATTCCCCTCTCTTTGACAATATCGATCACCCTGTCAAGCATCTGGTTGTAGTGGCTTTCGCCATGATAGTGTTCGAATTCTATACCAAGCTGTTCGTAGACCAATTCATAATTGTCGAGGCTGAGCTGACGAAAGCGGTTCCAGTAATCAACAGCTTCCTCATCACCGTTCTCAAGCTTCCAGAACCAGGAACGCGCTTCATCATCTAAAGCAGGCTCTTCTTCAACCTGCTTATGAAACTGCACATAAAGCTTGTATAGATAGTTGACAGGGTCATTTTTAAGTTCGCGCTCGTCGCCCCAGTGCTTGAAAGCAACAATCAATTTCCCAAACTGCGTGCCCCAGTCTCCTAAATGATTAATGCCGATGCTGTTATAACCGAGAGCCTGGTGGATCAGGTATAAAGAATGCCCGATAACTGTAGAACGAATATGACCCACCCCAAAAGGTTTTGCTATATTGGGCGATGAATAATCGATAGGCACATTACCCCCCCGGCCTACTTCGGAATGCCCGTATTGTTCAGCTCTGTTCCAAATTTCCTGCAGCACTTCACGGCCGTAAGCGGCGGGGGCAACAAAAAAGTTCAGGTACGGCCCCCTGGGGACTGCCTGACCCCAAAACAGGCCATTTTCACCGCTGATTTCTTCGCTCAGTTCCCTGGCTATTAAAGGGGGTGGCTTTTTCCTGGTTTTAGCGAGGGCAAAACAGGGAAAAGCAAGGTCCCCGTAGGAAGGCTCAGGGGGAACTTCAAGCAGGCTTATTACTTCTGCCGGCTCCAGGGAAACACGCGGGGCCAGTAACCGGCCGATCTCTTCTTTTAGTTTTTGCATAAATTATCTCCTTGGCGCTATTTTAATAATATTAGCCTAAAGCAGGCAAGTTGACAAATTAATTTTGCTTACCGTTCAGGGTTTATAAAATTAACCTGGCGGTAAAAACGGCTGACAGACGGGTAGCCCGCGGGCGAAACCCAGGTCTCGCCATCAATTAATATTTCTACCCGCTGCGGACGGCTGTTTTCGAACACGGTCATAAAAAGGGCATCGAGCACAAGAGCCGCCTGCAACTTTTCTCGCTCAGTCGGGTCTTCAGGGAATATAGCCCTCAGAGCACTGTTCAGGTTGATCTGAACCTGCTCAGGGGTTTTGTTAAGCTCAATCAGATCTATATTGGTCGGGACAAAAGGCAGGGAGCGACAGCCGTGCAGAGCTCTTTGAACCAGGTATTGCAGATCAGCATCTCTATCTTCTGATGCTCCTTCTTCTACCATAAGGTAATATCTGTCGCCGCTCATGACCGGGATATAGATCGGTTTATTAAAATCAACAGGCTCCAGGGGCTGGCTTAATTCGAAGTCCTCGCCAATAAACTCAATCGGTTCCCGGTCCATAGTCAGATATATTTGTTCAACATCAGTATACTTGCTAATCGTCATCATCAGCGAGTCAAAGACTGTCCCGGCCTGGGTAGAACCGCTCAGTTCAACCAGATCAGGTGAAAGTTCAACAAAGAGGGCATCCTCATCCTCATTAAACCATGCTTCCATCGAAACATTTACATTGGGAATTGTCCGGTAAAGTGAACTGTCACGGGCAGGCCCACGGATCAACTCTTCCAGGGCGGCATTCAGAGGATCGTCGGTAAGGGTAACCGAACGGGTTACAGGAATTAATCTATTGTTATCATCGACAAAATAAAGGACCAGGTTAGTTTCATTAGAGCTTATTCCCGTGGTTACAGGGTTGTAAATTAGTGTTTTCCGTTCACCGTTATTAGCATTTCCTTCCGCAAATATCGGTTTCATGTCAATCAGGTCGATATATCCGTCTTCACCGCAGACTACCGCCAGATGGGGGTGCCCAGAAAAAGCCAGGTGCTCCACTCGCATGGCCACTTCCCAGCTGTTGAGTTCAAGGCCATCCCGATCAATTAGCATCATTTCTGTATAGTCTTCTTTAAAGTGTCTCCAGGAACTTGTAACGATATACTGGCCATCAGCAGTAAAAGCAAAAAGTGAATCGTCAGCTATGCGCTTCATCCAGAGGAGATCATCGGCCAGATCAAAATAATAAAGGTTTTCGACAGAACCCTCCGTGCTGCCGTAAATCAGAACACGATTGTAGTTCTGGGGGTTAAATAGAATTTTTTCCGCTTCGAAAAGCAGGTCTGAAGACCACATCGGATAACCAAGCGAGTCATAAACGGTAACCTTGTTTCCGTCAATCAGCGCCAGGCGGCTGCCGTGCCTTGATACAGCGGCCAGGGTCTGCCCTTCATAAGACCACAGGCCCTGTCCCTCAAGGTTGACTGCAGAAACAACCGGCTCACCGTCTTCAAGCGATGTATAGTAAATATTCGCCTGCTCCAGGTATTCGCTGGTCAAGTAGAGATTTTTGATCGGCCCGGTTGCTATACTCCACTGCATTTCTCCCTCGCGGCTAAACAGGTCTAAATGATACATGTCCTGATCGGGTTTTGAGCGTGCAGCCGCTACCCAGTTAGCGCTCGGTGACAAGGCAACCAGGTCAACCGGGTTACCCTCGTCATCCCACTGGAATTCCAGATCAGTTGAGGTAAAGTGAAGCCTGCCGCCTTCGGTGCCAATGGCGGCATAATTTCCACAGGAAGAAACCTTAGACTGAACCGGAGCGGTGACGAAAATTTTTTCCCATTTCAGCTTCCGATCACGATCAATGAGGCTTGCCACATTATTGTCGGCGCTGAACAGAATCTTATTAAGAGAATGATCGACACTCAGATCATAGATTTCGGCATAGGAAAACCAGAAGTCAAAAAGCTCTTCTCGCTGGCCGTTTACCTGTGGGTCAACCGTCATACCGGTACTTTCCGCGGACGGAAATAGCTGCATCAGATAATAAGTCAAACCGCCTAGGATAAAGATGCCGGCCAGGGCTACTATATAATAATAGGGCTGAATCCGTTTCATAGCTTTTTCACCTCTACGCTTAAAAGGCAGAATGTTAACATTTTATCACATTGAAACCGTAAAGCTTTATGCCGGGGTTAAGTATAATTATTTTTTGATAACAATTCTATTCTTCTGCAAGGGGCAGTGAGAAGTAGAACCGGCTGCCCACCCCTTCTTCGCTCTCAACCCAGACCCTGCCACCGTGCTTGGCAACAATTTCGCTGACGATGGCCAGACCAAGTCCTGTGCCGCCGCCTTCACGCGAACGTGCCCGATCAACCCTGAAGAAGCGCTCAAAAATATAGCTTAAATCTTCTTCGGGTATGCCGCACCCTGTATCTTCTACTTTGACAACTAGTTCATTTTCTTCTTTTTCAAGTGAAACGGTCACGGTCCCGCCGGCCTCGGTATAATTTAAAGCATTATCCAGCAGGTTGCTGACTACCTGTCGCAGTTGCAGGGGAGCACCGTAAAGGACGAATTCTTCATCCGGAAGGTTATCGATAAGCTCAAGGCCCGCATGCAAAAAACGGTACTGGTATTCACCGATCATGTCGCGCAGCAGGCTGTCGAAAGCTACTTTTTCAGGCTCAATATCATTCTTCTCTAACTTAGACAATTCAAGCAGATCATTTACAAGAGCGGTAAGCCTTTCAAGCTCGTCATCAAGATCGTTGATGAATTCCTGCTGTTGATCGGCTTCCATTTCATGCTCTTTGAGGGCCTTTGTCAAAAGGCCCATCGTAGTAAGAGGAGTGCGCACCTCGTGTGCCACGTCAGCAGCAAATTTTTTAAGGTTATTGGTATAGTAACTGAGCCTCTTGGCCATTATATTAAACTGCTCCGCCAGGCGGCCGATTTCGTCGGCTGATGATATTTCAATATGCTGATCAAGCTTGCCTTCAGCCATTTTCCGGGCGGCAGAAGTCAGGCTTTCAAGCGGTCCGGTAAAGCGATGGGCCAGGGCGGCAGAGCCGCCACCAACCACAGCCATGGCTATTACCGTGGCTAAGAACAGAAACCGGCGGATATCATACAGTGTCCGGTACACTTCCTCCAGTGAAGCTGACAGCAAAACTACACCAGTAACCTGCCCACCTTCTTCGAGCACCGGAACGGCAACCTGTATTACCTGGTGCTGAATCCTTTCACTGTAACCGACCCTGCTGCTGACATTACCTTCGAGGGCAGCCTGGACATCCTGGTGATCAAGAGCCTGGTTGAGCAGCCCTCCGACCCGGATAGAGTCACCGACCACTACGCCCTGCTGGTCAGTAAAAAGCACCCTCGCCTGGGCCTGGCGGCTCATATCTTCGGCCAGTGCGCTGAGCCGGACAGAATCAATCTGCCCGCGGAGGTGGCCGACAACAAAGTCAGAGGCAAGATAACCGGATCTTTCCAGGCTTTCTTCAATATTATTCATATAATATCTTTCCAGGGTATTGTAAAAAAAAAGGCTGATGATACCCATTACCGCCAGAATAATAGCCAGAAAAGTGGCTGTCAGGCGGAAGCGGATACTGTAAAACCTGGTCATTAAAGATCCTCCCTGACTTTATAGCCTGTACCCCAGACTGTTATGATTAATTCGGGATTGCCCGGATCTTTCTCGATTTTTTCTCTCAGGTGCCTGATATGAACATCCACAGTGCGGACATCTCCGTAATAATCATAGCCCCAGACCTGCTCCAACAATTTTTCGCGTGAGTATACATTGCCTGCATTAGAGGCCAGAAAACTTAGCAGGGCAAATTCTTTTGAAGTCAGGCTGATTTCCTGATCTCCAACCCTGGCCCTGTGCTGCAGAAGATCAACCTGCAGATCTCCTATCTGGATCAATTTTTTCGCTTCTTCATCACGAACCGTGCTCCGCCTCAAAATTGCTTTTATGCGGGCTACCAGTTCGCGGGAATTAAAAGGCTTTGTCATATAGTCGTCGGCGCCCAGTTCAAGCCCTAAAACTTTGTCTATATCTTCACTGCGGGCGGTGAGCATAATAATAGGCACCTCAAGTTTTTTACGAATCTGGCGGCAGACCTCAAAACCGTCGACTTCCGGCAGCATCAGGTCCAGTACAACTATGTCGGGTTTTAATTCAAATACCTTTTGCAGGGCTTCCTCGCCGTCATAAGCATGCTCAACTTGAAAACCTTCTTTCTCCAGGCTAAAAGAAAGCGCTTTAACCAGTGTTTTTTCATCGTCAACCACTAACACCAACTCATTGCCCATTTTTTCAACCTCCCCGTTCGCTGTGATAATTTTTCATAACCTGCTTGAAGTCTTCCCAAACAGGCGCCTTTTTATTAGGGTCACGCAGTAAAGCGGCAGGATGGAACGTTGCCATGATGTGATAGTTCTCTTTCTCATGCCACCGGCCCCGAATCCGTGTTACCATCGCTTTCTTGTCAATTAAAGTGCGTGCGGCCAGTGCCCCGAGACAGACTACTATTTCCGGTTCGATCAGCTCAAGCTGTCTCTCCAGGTAAGGCCGGCAGGAGTCGACTTCAGACTGGAGCGGCAGGCGGTTTGCCGGGGGCCGACACTTAACAACATTTGTTATGTAAACTTCTTCGCGATCCAGGCTGGCAGCCGCGAGGATTCGATCCAGGAGTTGGCCGGCCCGGCCGATAAAAGGGCGCCCCAGGCGATCTTCATCGCCCCCGGGACCCTCGCCAACCAGCACCAGGCGGGCCTTCGGATTGCCCTCGCCAAAAACTACCTGCCGGCAGCCCCCTCTGAGTGCACAACGTGAACAACTAAGCGCTTTTTTCATCAGTTCATCCAGTTTGCCTGCTCTTTCATCCTGGTTCTGCTGCGAGGGGAAGGAAGGTTCACTGTTTTCAAGCTGATCAAACAAGGACTTTTGTTTTTCGGTAATCGCTCTCACCCCATAATCATAATCTTAATTATTCAGGTGGGACAAACATTAATGCCTGGCGGCGCTGGAACCGGACTTCGGCAATATTTAACAACCTTTTGACCAGGTCTCTATAGCTTACACCACTGGCTTCCCACATTTTAGGGTACATGCTGATGCTGGTAAAGCCGGGCATGGTGTTAATCTCATTTAAAATAACGGTTTCATCGGAAGGCGATACAAAGAAATCGACCCTGGCCAGACCGCTGGCTTCAACAGCCTGAAAAGCCAAAACTGAGTAGTCTCTGATCTTTTTTTCCAGTTTATTACCAAGTTCGACCGGGATAACCAGGTTAGAACGATCGTCAATATACTTGGCATTATAGTCATAGAAATCATTGCAGGGAATCACTTCACCGGGCCGGGAGGCTTCCGGTTCCCTGTCACCCAATACAGCACATTCTATTTCCCGTCCTTCAATATGCTTTTCGATAATAGCCTTATCGTCATAAAGCAGCGCTTCTTCTACTGCAGGAGCCAGTTCTTCCACGGCAAATACTTTGGTGATCCCCACACTGGAACCGAGGTTGGCGGGCTTTACAAAACAGGGAAAGCCGAGCCTTGTCCCGGCTTGTTCATGCCAGTATTCTGTCTTCTTTCTCCACTGGTTGCTGCAGAAATAGATATAGGGTCCGACCGGCAAACCGTATTGCACAAATAATGCTTTCATAAAGACCTTATCCATCCCGGTGCTGGAAGCCAGCACACCCGAACCGACATAGGGTAACCCCGACATTTCGAAGAGGCCCTGGATTGTGCCGTCTTCACCATATGTACCGTGTAATACCGGGAAAATCATGTCGACTGGCCGGTGCAGCCATGTGTCTGAAGCCTGGTCCGCCTGGACCAGCAGTCCCGGGCGGGTGGGATCGGTCAACAACACAGCCCGGGCAGCTTCCCGCGGCGGGCGCTGCTCCCACAGGGAAAGCCAGGCATCGGGCCCTGTCAGCCAGACCCCTTCCCTGGTAATGCCAACCGGGAGAACCTCATACTGCTCTGTATCGATCGCTTCCATGATCGAAGCTGCCGAGCGCAGCGAGACCACATGCTCGCCGGATCTGCCTCCAAAGATAACCGCGACTATTTTACGTTTCATTAATATAACATCTCCACAAATTGACATTCTAAAGCTTAATCAGGCTGAATTGTAAATTTCTGCAGGATTAATACTGATTTGATTATATCATAACTGCCAAGTTATAAAACACGCCCGGACATCTTGTAAAAACAGGCTGAAAGGTATAAAGTTGCTTTATAAACCAGGAAGCCGGGGAGGTACTTATGCAAACGCCTGTAGTCATATTGGGAGCAAACTTCTATACAGCCCTTGGGGCAATACGCACCCTCGGCCGCAGGGGCATTCCGGTCTACGCCCTCGATTATCACTTTCCGACAGCTTATGCCCTGGCCTCCCGCTATGTTACCCGCAGGATCCTCTGCCCTGACGTTAACACTGACGAAGAAGGACTGGCCCGATTCCTGCTGGATCTGGGTAAAAGTTTCCCTGAGCGCCCTGTCTTAATGGCCACCGCCGATAACTATGCCCTGCTAATATCCCGTTATGCCGAGGAGCTCTCCCGATATTACCTTTTTCCGGATAACAGGGCTAACCTGCTGGAAAAGGTGATCGACAAGAAAGGGTTGGCCCAGTTGGCAGAGGAGCACGGGTTACGCATCCCGCAAACCTTTATAGTCGATCAGGAAGCCAACCTTGCCAAGATCACAAGTAATATAGCTTATCCCTGTATTATCAAACCCGCCCTATCACATAAATTTGTGCGTGTCTTCCGGCAAAAATGTATCTTCGTCAACAACGAAGGCGAACTGCTGCCCGCCCTGAAAACAGCACAGGACAGCAGGCTTGAAGTAATGGTACAGGAGATAATCCCCGGATTTGATGACCGGATGTATGTTTTTGATGCTTATATCAATAAACAGGGCCGCGTAACGCACACTTTTTCTGCCCAAAAGCTGCGCCAGTTTCCAATTAATTTCGGATCTTCAACTCTGACCCATCAGGTCTTTATCCGGGAACTGATCGAGTTGGGGCGGGAATATATGCAAAAAATTGGCTACCGCGGTTACGGTGAGATTGAGTTCAAGCAGCATCCCGACAACGGGCTTTTTTACTTGATTGAAATAAATGCCCGCCTGAGTACGTTAAACATCCTTTTCGACCAGTGTGGGGTAGAGTTTACTTATATCATGTACAGGGACCTGATCGGCAATCCTTTGCCTGATTTCCACCTTGAGGAAGAACGGCCCTGGGCTTTCTGGCATGCTTACGAAGATCTGATCAGCTGCTTCGCCTACCTGAAAAAAAAACAGCTTACCCTGGGACAGATCATAAAACCCTGGCGGGCTCACCGTAAGGCGCACGCGGTATGGGCCGCGGATGATCCGCTGCCGCTTTTCGCTTTCTCCCGCCTGATCTTCGGCAAAATTGCCGGGAAACTCCTCCGCGTCGTTACACGCACCTGAAGAAAGTCGTTTTTAACTGCACCGAAAGGTCACTTTAAACCTTCATGCAGACCCTCCCCACCCGCGAAGCGGGTTCTGATCCAAACCGCTGCCCGCAGATCAAAAAGATGGGGAGCAGCATGGACATCTTTAAAGAAGATACCCTGCCGGGCATGATGAATTACCCGGGTTTACCGGCATTACAGAGAAGTCCTAACATGCAAAGGGACGGCCGTTTCGGCCGTCCCATCAATTTTATACAATATCCGACCTTTAAGCTTCTTCTTCCTGCCCTGCCCTGGTAGCAGCGACTACCTGCTCTGCAACCTGGTGGGGAACCTCTTCGTAATGCGAGAATTCCATGGAAAAGAAGCCCCGTCCCTGGGTCATTGAGCGGAGGTCAATCGAATACTTGAAGATCTCTGCCATCGGCACCTGGGCACGGATTTTTTGCAGGCCGTCTTCGGGTTCCATCCCCTGGATCCGGCCCCGTTTGCTGTTTAAATCACCCATGATATCACCCATAAAAGCTTCGGGCACTGTAACCTCCATGTTCATTATTGGTTCGAGAAGAACTGCACCCGCTTTTTCCATCCCTTTTTTAAAAGCCTGGGATGCAGCAATTTTAAAAGCCATCTCGGAAGAGTCTACTGTGTGGTAAGAACCGTCTACCAGCCGGACTACAACATCCTGAACAGGATAGCCGGCAACAACGCCTTCTTCCATTGCTTCAGTGACGCCTTTTTCCACTGCAGGCACATACTGCCTTGGAACTGAACCACCGAAAATCTTGTTTTCAAAAATAAGGCCCTGCCCTGTTTCAGCAGGTTCAAGTTCTAAGTAGACATGCCCAAACTGCCCGCGTCCGCCGGATTGCTTTTTATGCTTGCCTTCCACCTTGGCCTGCCCCTTTATTGTTTCCTTGTAGGGAACCTTGGGGGTCGAGAGTTCTACCTCAACGCCAAATTTTTCCGAAAGGCGGCTGACAATAATATCCAGATGCAGCTCGCCGAGGCCCGAAATAATGGTCTGCTTGGTTTCGGCTCTTCTTTCCAGCTGGAAGGTCGGATCTTCTTCCAGGAAACGAGCCAGTCCGGTGCCCACTTTTTCCTCATCACCTTTGGTCTTTGGTTCTACGGCAAATGAAATAACCGGCTCCGGGAAATTGAGCTGGGGAAATAAGATCGGTTTGCTGCTGTCGCACAGCGTATCACCTGTGACCGTCTCCTGCAGCTTAGCCACACAGGCTATATCCCCGGCCACAATTTCTTCCATGGAAACCTGGTTTTTCCCTCTCATGGAGAAAACCTGTCCGAACCGTTCGGTTATATCTTTTCTTGAGTTATAAACCTGGCTGTCGGGCTCTATTTTTCCGGAGTAAACCCTGAAAAAGTTAATCCTCCCCACATAAGGATCGGCCAAAGTTTTATAGACGAAAGCTGACATCGGTTCATCGGGGCTCAGCTTCCTGGTTGTTTCTTCATCACCGCCGGGCAGCAGCCCTTTTAGCTCTCCCTGGTCAAGCGGTGAAGGAATATAATTTTTGATCAGATCAAGCAGGGGCTGGGTCCCGAAGTTTTTAGTTGCGGCGCAGCAGAGAACCGGCACAATTTTACCTTGCAGGACTCCCTGTCGCAGGCCCTTCTTAACTTCATCCTCACTGAGTACTTCGCCCTCAAGGTATTTCTCGAGCAGGCTGTCATCAGCTTCAGCTATCGCTTCAACCAGCTTTTCCCTCAGGTCTTCGGCCTGGTCTTTCAAATCTGCAGGTATTTCTTCTTCTTTAACCTGCATTCCGTTATCTGAAAAGAGCAGGGCTCTCTGACTGACCAGGTCGACAACACCTCTAAAGTCAGCTTCTTTACCAATCGGCATTTGCAGCGGTGCCACACTGAATCCGAAATGGCTGCGCAGTTGCTCCAGGGTTCCTTCGTAGTCGGCATTTTCACGTTCCAACTTATTGATAGCCACTACACGGGGCAGGTTAAAATCATCAGCATAGCCCCACACTTTCTCGGTACCGACTTCTACACCCGAAACTGCACAAACCACAACAACTGCACTGTCGGCAACCCGCAGCGCGCCTAACACGTCACCGATAAAATCAAAATACCCGGGCGTATCGAGTAAATTTATTTTGATACCGCTCCATTCGAGAGGGGCAAGGCCAACATTAATGGTGACCTGCTTTTTAACTTCATCGGGATCAAAATCAGTGGTTGTGTTCCCTGACTCGATTTTCCCCAGGCGGTTAATCGCCCCCGATGTAAAAAGCAGCGCTTCGGTAAGAGAAGTCTTACCGGCACCGCCGTGGGAAATTAATGCTACGTTGCGAATATTATCGCTGGTGTACTTTTTCATCCATATGCCTCCTCAAAATCGCCCAACCGAATCTTTCGGCCGGGAAGAAGTATGATAACCGAATGATCAATACAAAAATTGTTGGGCAGGGCTCGCACAAAGATCACTATTCGATCTTAGATTCACAATCCTCCCGGTTACACCCTACCACTACCACAATAAAATTGCAAACAGAACTTTAGTCCCGGCTGTCGAGCCTTGCTTTAACATATTCAACCAGCCCGCCGAGACCGATAATCTCCTGCATGAAAGGAGGAAAGGGGGCGGCATGGTATTCACGCCCGCTTTGGACGTGAATAATCAGGCCCTGTTCCAGGTTAACCTGCAGTTTATCTTCACCGGGCCTGAGGCCGGAAAGATCATCGGAACACTCCAGGATCGGCAGACCGATATTGATGGAGTTGCGGTAAAATATACGGGCAAAACTACGGGCGATCACACAGGAGATACCGGCGCCCTTGATCGCCAGGGGGGCATGCTCACGCGAACTGCCACAGCCAAAATTACTGCCTGCAACAAGGATATCCCCGGGGCCGACAAGTTGAGGGAATTCAGGCCTGATATCTTCCATCAGGTGCCCGGCCAGTTCCTGCGGGTCTACTGTACTTAAATATCGGGCTGCGATTATAGCATCGGTGTCAATGTTGTCTCCAAAAACCCATATTTTTCCTTCCAGGATCATTAAATAACCTCCTCGGGGTGAACTATTGCCCCTGCGATGGCTGAAGCGGCGGCAACTGCGGGGTTGGACAGGTATACTTCACTTTCGGGATGGCCCATGCGGCCGATAAAGTTCCGGTTTGTGGTAGCAAGGGCTTTCTCGCCTTTGGCCAGGATTCCCATATGGCCTCCAAGGCAGGGCCCGCAGGTGGGGGTGCTGACCGCCGCCTCGGCATCAATAAAAGTTGTCAGCAAGCCTTCCTGAAGCGCCTGGCGGTAAATTTCCTGGGTGGCGGGTATCACCAGTAGCCTGACCCCGGGGTTAACTTTTTTCCCTTTCATAACGGAAGCAGCAATGCGCAGGTCCTCAATCCGCCCGTTGGTGCAGGAACCGATTACTACCTGGTCAAGCTTGATGCCGGCAGCCCTGGAAACCGGATGGACATTATCGGGAGAAGGGGGAAAAGCAATCTGCGGCTCAATGCTGCTTATGTCAAAACTAAAGATCTGCTCATAGGAAGCATCAGGATCGCTGTAAACAGCAGTATACGGTTCGGCAACCCGTCCCTTGAGATACTCAAAGGTAATATTATCGGGCTGAACATAACCGCATTTACCACCGGCTTCAATAGCCATGTTGGCCATGGTCAGGCGGCCGTCCATCGAAAGCTGTTCAATGACCGGACCGGCAAATTCCATGGCCCGGTAGCGGGCCCCGTCAACACCGATACGTCCAATAGTATATAAAATCAAATCTTTTCCGCTTACCCATTCCGGAAGGGAGCCGTTGTACTCAAAACGCAGCGTGAAGGGGACTTTGAACCAGGCCTCCCCGATGGCCATTGCTGCAGCGAGATCTGTACTGCCGACGCCGGTGGCAAAAGCGCCTAATGCGCCGTAAGTACAGGTATGGGAATCTGCACCGATGATAACCATCCCGGGCCTGATCAGCCCCTGCTCCGGCAGCAGGGCATGCTCGATACCCATTCTGCCGACCTCATAATAATGCTTTATCCCGTATTGTGCGGCAAAACGGCGCAGGACGAGGGCCTGCTCTGCCGCCGCTATATCTTTATTGGGCGTAAAGTGATCGGGGACAAGAACAATTTTTTCAGGATCGAAAACCCGAGCCAGCCCAAAGCGTTTAAATTCTTTGATTGCTACGGGAGCAGTAATATCATTACCCAATGCCAGGTCTACCGGAACATTAACCAGATTCCCCGGGGACGCTTTTTCATTGCCTGCCCTGGAAGCCAGGATTTTTTCCACCATTGTCGATCCGTTTTTTTTATTCATCATCCACCATCTTTCTGCTGATTAAATATACGCTCAGACAAATTAGTTGTTAATGTTGACCCGTTCACTGCCATCTGCTGCCATTTAAGCTTTCCCTGGTTACTTTCGAGCCGCGCAGCAAAGCTATTTTTCCAGTCCTTACAATCTCTTTAATTCCAAAGTGCTGCAGAAGCAGTTTAATGGCTTCCATTTTATCTTCGTTGCCGGTCACTTCCACTACCATTGAGTCGGGTGACACATCAACGACTTTCCCGCGAAAAGTTTCCACAATCTGCTGGATATCGCTGCGATTGCCGACTTCAGCATTGACCTTGATCAGCATCAACTCCCGCATAACTGAAGGTTCGGTGGATAAATTGCTTACCCTGATTACATTGATCAGTTTATGCAGCTGCTTGACAACCTGTTCAATCAGCAGTTCGCTGCCTTCTACTGTAATTGTCATTCGCGATATCCCGGGCGTAAGCGTTTCACCCACGGCTATGTTTTCAATATTAAAGCCGCGGCGGCTGAAAAGCCCGGAAATCCTGGTCAATGCACCGGGTTTATCTTCAACAAGAACAGCTAGAACATGTTTCATTGCTGGTCACCCCCGACAATTATTTCGTTGATGGGATGGTTAGGCGCCACCATTGGGTAGACATTTTCCTCCGGGTCAACTATAAAGTCAATCAATACGGGCCCTTTGGTCTGCATGGCCTCTTTAATCGCCGCAGTTGCTTCTTTATCGCTGGCAGCGCGTAAACCTTTAGCTCCGAAGGCCTCAGCAACCTTGACAAAATCAGGGTTGCCCTCCATCTCAGTATAAGAGTAGCGCTTGGCATAAAAAATATCCTGCCACTGGCGGACCATGCCCAAAAACCCGTTATTGATTATGGCAATCGTCAGATCAATTTTATTGTGGACAGCCGTAGTCAGTTCCTGGATGTTCATCTGGAAACTACCGTCCCCGCTGATACAGATCACCTTTTTATCTGGAGCTGCCAGCTTGGCGCCGATTGCCGCGGGAAAGCCGTAACCCATGGTCCCCAGGCCGCCCGAGGTTAGAAATGTGTTCGGATCCCGCACGATAAAGTGCTGGGCCGACCACATCTGGTGCTGGCCGACATCAGTGGCGACAATTGTATCCTCGCCGCTCAACCTGCTGAGCTCCCTGATCACAAACTGGGGTTTCAGGCTGCCCCCGGCAGAACCTGAGCCAAGGGGCATCGGGAATTTTTTCTGCCAGGCAAAGATTTGTTTTAACCAGTCAGCTGTATCACCGGGGCGCAGCTTGCGGAGCAATTCTTCTAAAACCATTTTTACATCGCCAACAATGGGAATATCGATGGCAACATTTTTACCGATCTCTGCCGGGTCTATGTCGATATGAATGATTTTTGCATGCCTGGCAAATGATTCGAGTTTACCGGTAACCCGATCATCAAAACGGACCCCTGTTGCTATAATCAGATCGGCTTCGGTCAAAGCATAGTTGGCAGTAACGCTGCCGTGCATCCCCGGCATGCCGAGGAAGAGCTCTCGATCCCCGGGGTAAGCGCCAAGGCCCATCAGGGAAAGAATCACCGGGATCTGCGCTGCTTCCGCCAGCTCACGAAGGGCTGTTGATGCTCCGGACCTGATTAAGCCCCCACCTCCGAATATCACCGGCTTTTTTGCGTCACGGATCGCTTTTACAGCACGGCTGACCTGGCCAACATGGCCTTCGTAAGTAGGCTTATAACCGGGGATATCGCACCGGGTGTTATATTCGAAATATGCTTCCTGGTCAAAGATATCTTTAGGGATATCTACTAGTACAGGGCCGCGGCGGCCGGTAGAGGCAATGTAGAAAGCTTCAGCCAATATGGCGGGAAGGTCTTCTATATCCCTGACCAGGTAGTTATGTTTGGTTACCGGGATGGTAATACCGGTGATATCGGCTTCCTGGAAAGCATCAGTGCCAATGAAGTTTTTAGCAACCTGCCCTGTAATTAAAACCATCGGGACAGAGTCCATGTAGGCATTGGCAATCCCGGTGACCAGGTTGGTGGCGCCGGGTCCGGAAGTGGCAAATACAACGCCGGGCTTACCCGTAACCCGGGCATAACCGTCTGCGGCATGCACGGCAGCCTGCTCATGCCTGACCAGGAGATGTTTAATCGGATCATCATAAAGTTGATCGTACAGGGGCAGGACCGCACCCCCGGGGAAACCGAAAACAATCTCGACGCCCTCTTTGTGCAGGGCCGACAGGATCATCGCTGAACCCCTGGTGAGTTTTTTCTTCATGTTATATCACCTGTTTCCTATAGTCGTTTCTGGCCTTAAACTTCGTCCAGGACAGCGCCGCTTCCTGCCGAAGATACAAGTCGGGCATAGCGTTTCAGGTAGCCGTGGTTTATTTTCGGCTCGGGCGGCTGCCAGGTCTCTTTACGTTTTTTCAATTCAGCGTCTCTTACCTTCAACTCCAGCGAATAGCGCGGCAAATCGATGGAAATTTGATCGCCTTCTTCAACAAGGCCAATCAGGCCGCCGGAAGCAGCTTCGGGGGAAATGTGTCCAATTGAAGCGCCTCTCGTAGCCCCGGAAAACCGGCCATCGGTTATAAGGGCCACTTTATCATCAAGGCCCATGCCCGCCAGGACCGAAGTTGGCGCCAGCATTTCACGCATTCCCGGGCCACCGCGGGGGCCTTCATAACGAATGACAACAACATTTCCTTCAGTTACAGCGCCGAGGTTAATCGCTTCTACGGCGCTTTCTTCACTGTCGAAAACCCTTGCTGTCCCTGTAAATACCTGCATAGATTCAGACACTGCTCCCTGCTTTACTACAGCGCCTTCCGGCGCCAGGTTGCCGAACAGGACAGCCAGGCCGCCCTGTGGGCGGCGCGGCGCTTTTACGCTGCGTATTACGGTTTGATCTGTTACAGCAGTTCCTGCCGCATTTTCAGCGATAGTTTTTCCTGTTACGGTGAGCAGGTCAGGTTTTAGCAATTTTGCTTCCAGCAGTTCACTAATCACTGCTGTAACACCCCCTGCCCTGCCCAGATCTTCAATCCGATCAGGGCCTGCAGGGCTGAGCAGGCATAGTTGCGGGGTTTTTTTGCTAATTTCATTTACCCTTCTTAGATCAAGCTTAAACCCGCATTCGTGGGCAAGCGCAGTGAGGTGGAGCAGGGTATTTGTTGAGCAGCCCAGGGCCATATCGACCGCCAGCGCATTATCAAATGCTTCGGGTACTAAAATTCTATCGGTAGTGATCCCGTTGCGAAGCAGGTTCATGACCTGTATTCCGGCTTCTTTAGCCAGCAGCACCCGATCGGCGCTAACCGCTGGAATTGTCCCGTTGCCGGGCAGGGCCAGGCCGAGTGCTTCAGCCATACAGTTCATTGAATTTGCAGTAAACATTCCGGCACAGGAACCGCAGCCTGGACAGGCCTTATGCTCCATCTCCTCAAGCTCTGCTTCAGACATTCGACCCGAACGAACAGCTCCGACGCCCTCGAAAACGCTGCTCAAATCGATTTTTTCACCGTTTTGAACACCCGCAAACATCGGCCCCCCGCTGACCAGGATTGCGGGCAGGTTTAGCCTTGCGGCGGCCATCATCATGCCGGGGGTAATTTTATCACAATTAGTAATCATGACCAGGGCGTCAAAACAATGGGATTCAACCATCAGCTCAATGCTGTCGGCAACGATTTCGCGGCTGGCCAGGGAGTAGTGCATCCCTGCGTGATTCATAGCAATCCCGTCGCAGATTGCAATTGTCGGAAATTCAATCGGAGTGCCGCCACTTATTCTCACTCCTGTTTTTACTGCTGCGGCAATAGTGTCCAGATGAATATGTCCCGGAACAATTTCATTGGCAGAATTGACGATACCTATCAGGGGGCGCTTAAGTTCTTCGGGATGAAACCCGGACGCTTTAAAAAGAGAGCGGTGCGGGGCCCGGTCTACGCCCCTGGTTACTTTATGGCTTCGCATGGCTTAACCTCCTGTTAATTCAGTATTCAGAATCCGGGATTCAGCAACCGGCTCCCGGATAAATTATCATCCTAATAATAACACGGGTTATATCTGCTCTGCTAACCTGCCGGAAGATCCGGGTTCCTTAAATACGTCTTCCCCACAAAAGTAAACATGCTTAACAAGCAGAGATTACTGCTTCTTGTTCGGAACCAACCTCTTCGTTTATAAAACTAGCAGGTTCAGCAAAATCGCCTCTTCGTTTAAAGTGTATAATTATATAAAAATACCCCCCGCCCAAAGGGGCGAAGGGACTTCCTCCGCGGTACCACCCTTTTAAATGCTTTCCCTTAAACTGAAAAATTAAAGGTCCTGCCTCTCAATGAGTGTGGTAACGGTATCACCCCGGCCCGGCCTACTTAAGTTTCAGCCGTGCAGCTCCAGGCCGACTTTCGGCAATATTCTTCACCGGTTTTCAGCTCCCCCGGCTCTCTAAATAAGATATATTGCTTACTCCTGCCCTTCTTCGCTTTTACAGTTAAAGATTGTTTATAATTATAGCTCGCCGTTATTACAGTGTCAACAATATCGATCAATTTTGCTTTGTGAACGGGGCTTTTTAGTGAATCTCGCCGGTTTAAGGTTTCCACCTGTTTAACCGGCAGGGTAAACGGTGTTAAATTCATCGCTCCAGACCAGGTTTTTGTCTACGGTATATAACTCCTCAAGGATCAGGCTCTTTTGCCTGCCCCTGTCAGCAGCAGCTTTATTGACTGCCTTAGCCCCGCTGCAGCTGCTGTTCAACTCTAACGGGGGCAGTAAACCTTTGCGTCTTTTAAAAAATTCAACGGCCACATTGGGAAATATGATATAGGAAAGGACATCCTCATCCTGTTCGATATATTCCTCAATTGCTTTTCTTGCTTCCTCCAGCTGCGGTTTGAGCAGATCGGCAGGCCGACCCGTAATCGGCTTTTCATCCTTGAGGACCTTTTTTAGAAGATCGGGGTTAACCTCGCCCGGCGGCTTGCCGTACTGGCCGCGCAAGTAATTTTTGGTTTCAGTCGATACCAGCTTATAGCGCTCGCCGGTTATTACATTAACCACAGCCTGGGAACCGACTATCTGGCTGCTGGGCGTTACCAGGGGCGGGTAGCCTAGATCAGCACGGACCCTGGGTACCTCGGCGAGAACCTCTTTAAAGAGATGGGCCGCTTTTTGATCTGCCAGCTGCGAAGTCAAATTGGAGATCATTCCTCCGGGAATCTGGTAACTGAGGACATTAGTATCAACAACCATAACTTCCCGCGGTATTTCATAAGAACAGCTGATCTCCTGGAAGTGGGCGCTGACCTTTGAAAGCCGTTCGAGATCCAGTCCCGTATCGTAAGCAGTCCCCTTCAGGGCAGCCACCATCGTATCCGTAGCGGGCTGACTGGAGCCCATTGCCAGTGCTGCGTTGGCAGTATCTATAACATCAACCCCTGCTTCGACTGCTTTCAGGTAAGCCATGGAAGCCATGCCGCTCGTATAATGACAGTGCAGCTGTACGGGGAGCCCAACCTGTTCTTTAAGTTTGCTGACCAGTTCAAAGGCATCAAAAGGTGAAATTAGGCCGGCCATATCCTTGATGCAGATCGAGTCAGCCCCGAGTTCTTTCAGATCCCGGCTGACCCTGACAAAGTAATCGATATCATGAAAAGGGCTGATCGTATAACTTATCGCAGCCTGGGCATGAGCCCCTTCCGTCCGGGTTTGATAAATAGCTTTCTCCATATTGCGCAGATCATTTAAAGCGTCAAAGATACGTATTATATCTATGCCGTTGAATACGGCCTTTTTAATAAACTCGGTCAAAACATCATCAGGGTAATGGCGGTAGCCGACCAGGTTCTGGCCGCGAAGCAGCATCTGGAGCCTGGTATTTTTCAGGTGTTTACGGAGTTGGCGCAGGCGCTCCCATGGATCTTCATCAAGAAAGCGCATACAGGCGTCAAAAGTTGCCCCACCCCAAACCTCCAGGGAATGGTAACCAACCTGATCCATCATTTCGAGAACAGGAAGCATCTCGGTCAGGCGCATCCTGGTGGCCAAAAGCGATTGATGGGCATCACGAAGCGAAGTATCGGTAATCCCTAACTTGCTTTTCTCGATCGTCAAAATGCAACCCGCCATTCATGTCAGCGATTTTTATATTTGTGAACTCTACCTGCTCCGCTAACCTCCCGGATCCAATTGGAGAAGCGGGCAGATATTTTGAATTACAGCTTTATTTACTGGTCAAGGGCAATCAGGTTAACGACACGGTCGCTTGTGTCCAGCCTGATCAGGGTTACACCACGAGCGTAGCGGCCCATCAGGGAAACCTCATCAACTCTCTGGCGGTTAACCACTCCACGGGCAGTGATTATGATAAATTCTTCTTCTGCACCGCTTAAAACAACAAAAACTGCCAGGGGCCCGCTGTGCGAAGTAGTCTTCATGCCAATCATACCCTTGCCGCCGCGGCGACGGGCGCTGAATTCGCTGACCTTAACCCGTTTGCCAAAGCCCTTTGATGAGCCAATCAGCAGCTGGTGGTCGGCGGTAACAAGATCCGCGCCGATTACTTTATCCTCGGCCCCCAGGGTTACAGCTTTAACTCCCCTGGCAGATCGGCCCATGGAACGAACCTGGTCCTCGGTAAAGCGGACAAAGAGGCCGGCGCTGGTCCCGACAAGCACTTCTTTTTGGCCATCGGTAAGCCTAACGGCGATCAATTCATCATCGTCGGTTAGGCTGAGGGCAATCAGGCCGGTTTTACGGGTATTCCTGTATTCTTTAAGCGATGTCTTTTTAACCATGCCCCGCGCTGTGACCATTAACAGGTAGCGGTCATCACTGAATTCACTAATTGGCAGGGTCGCCGTTATAAACTCTTTTTCTTCCAGGGGCAACAGGTTAACCAGGGCGGTGCCGCGTGACTGCCGGCCTGACTCAGGAACGCCGTGAACCTGCAGCAGGTAAACTTTACCCCTGTTGCTGAAGCAGAGCAGTTTATCATGAGTGGAAGCAACATGGCACTGTTCAACACGGTCATTTTCACGGGTCTGAATACCGATTACACCGCGTCCCCCGCGATGCTGACTGCGGTAGGTCGTTAGCGGCAGGCGCTTGATATAACCGCGATCTGTCAGGGTAACGACTACATCTTCCTGGAAGATCAGGTCGGTTAAAATCACGTCGCCTTCATCAGCAACAATCTGGGTGCGGCGATCGTCACCATGCTTTTCCTGGATAACGGCCAGTTCGTCTTTGATAATGGTTAGCACCAGTTCATCGTCCTCCAGCACCCTGCGCAGGTAAGCAATCTTTTCATGCAGCTGCTTTTGTTCTTCGGCAAGCTTGGAAATTTCAAGTTGAGTCAGGCGCTGCAGGCGCATATCAAGGATCGCCTGGGCCTGTTTTTCGGAGAGGCTGAGCAACTCCATTAAACCCTCGCGGGCAGAGTGGACATCTTTAGACCCCCGGATCAGGGCGATTACTTCATCAAGTCGATCAAGGGCAATTAACAGGCCTTCGACAATGTGCAGCCTTTCCTCGGCCCGCCTCAGGTCGTACTCGGAGCGCCGCCTGATTACCTCTTTTTGGTGCTCGAGATAATAAGCAAGCATCTGCTTTAAGTTTAATACCTGGGGCTGTCCGTCAACCAGGGCCAGCATAATAATCCCGAAGGTTTGCTGCAGGGTGGTAAATTTATAGAGCTGGTTTATAATAACCTGCGGCTCATAGTCCCGCTTAATTTCTATTACAATGCGCACCCCGTTACGATCCGACTCATCGCGCAGATCGGTGATCCCTTCCATCTTGCGTTCTTTTACAATCTCGGCAATTTTTTCGACCAGCTTTGACTTGTTCTGCTGATAAGGAAGCTCGGTAATAATAACCTGGTTGCGGCCCTTGTCTTTCATTTCGATCTGGGCCACACCGCGAACCTTAATGATCCCTCTGCCGGTTTTGTATGCCGAGTAAATGCCTTCCTGGCCGACAACTATGCCGCCGGTCGGAAAGTCGGGTCCTTTAATATATTGCATCAGGTCGGTTATTGATGCCTCTGGATAAGCGATTAAGTGCTTAATCGCCTCAATCAGTTCGTTTAGGTTGTGCGGGGGTATGTTAGTAGCCATACCAACGGCAATCCCCGAAGAACCATTGGCCAGCAGGTTAGGGAAGCGGGAAGGAAGGACTACCGGCTCTTCAAGGCTTTCATCAAAGTTTGGCCTGAAATTTACGGTTTCTTTTTTCAGGTCAGTCAGCAGTTCGCCGGCAATAGAAGAGAGGCGGGCTTCCGTATAACGCATGGCAGCAGCTGAGTCGCCGTCCTGTGAACCAAAGTTGCCGTGCCCGTCAACCAAAGGGTAGCGCGTTGAAAACTCCTGGGCCATCCGCACCAGGGTGTCATATAAAGCAACATCGCCGTGGGGATGGTACTTACCTAAAACCTCACCAACGATCCGGGCAGACTTGCGGTACGGCTTGTCGGGTGTTGAGCCCATTTCAGACATGGCATAAAGAATCCGCCGGTGGACGGGCTTTAACCCGTCGCGCACATCGGGCAGGGCCCTGCTGACGATAACACTCATCGCATAATCAAGGAAAGAAACTTTCACTTCATCATAAATATTTACAGGTATTATATTTACTCGATCAGCCATTGGCGCTCCTTAGTTTATAAGTTTAAGTAGGAAGGATGTACACTTGCTAATTTTATCACATATCCCCCCGATAGAAAAGGTGTTGGCAACCAATAATCAGCTCTTCTTTTTTTTTGACCGTCCGGACCTTTTCGGAACCATCTGCCTGAGCAGCAGGTCAATTTCCTTTTTATCAGCAGCGTTAACCTGCCAGGTTTCCAACCTTTTTTTGTTCGCCCTGTCAATTGACAGGGTCAGGGTGTTTTTAGACCAGCGGTATGAAGAGACTTCGTTCCATTTCCAGAACCCACGGGAAGTCGAAATGCCTTTTTCGCGCAAAGCTGGTTTTTCTGCTTCACGAAGAATTACGGTCAGGATTAGTGCTCCGTAAAAATATACGTAGGTATACGGGCCCAGGGGCATAGCACCGGCAGCCTCAGAGAGGTTTTGCAGATCAATACGGCTTAAAAAATAAGATGCCGCCGTGATCACTATAATTAACAATAACGAGTCTGCATTGTAACGACTGAACAGGGTCCGGTTGACCTTAAGCAGGACAGGGCCGAGCTGAAGGCGGCGGACATAAAGGTAGACAATTACAATCAGAGATAGCAAGAGGTACGGAAACAGAAGCCTGATCATCAAATATACTCACTCCCGGCAAACATTTTACCCGTTTTTATTCTCTTCAGGGTTTGATTAATTAAAACATGAAATCAGTAAAGGGTAAATAGGCAATAGATCCGGTTTTTCTGAAACAGCGGCCTATTCTCTACAAACGATTGCGAAGACAGGAAAAGCAACCTGCCGGAATGTTAAGAAATATTAATATTGCAAAATAGAAAATAGCAGGATAATTTGCTGCAAATATTGAAATAATCGTATACATGTTGTCCGCAAAACGAATGTACTTTGATTAGTCTTCAGGGGGGTGAGAGGACAAAGCAACTGATGTTTTAAATACATTTCGGATTAGGGAAGCTTAATTAAAAAGGAGGGTCAAAAATGAAAAGATTTAAAAATGTTTTTGTGTTTATGCTTTTAGCGTTTTTCCTGATCGGACTTTTCGCCGTTGCCGGCTGCGCACCCGAAGAGGTTGCGCCCGAGGAGCCTGATGTTGATGAACCTGAGGTGGACGAGCCCGAGGTGGACGAGCCTGCGGCTGTAACCAGGGTTAACATGGGAGCAGGCTGGGTAACCGGGGTTTACTACCCGCTGGCCGGGGCCATGTCCCGCATTGCCCACACCAGCATTGACAACATCTCACTCACAGTTGAGTCTTCAGGCGCTTCCGCTGTCAACTCTAGAATGATCGGCAGCGGTGACCTCGACATGGCTATAGTCCAAAATGATGTTGCCTACTATGCTTACCACGGTGAAGGCGAAGCCTTCGAAGGAAATCCGATCGAAAACATGCGCGGCATGTTTGTCCTTTACCCTGAACCTGTACAGCTGGTAGCAGCCGCCGGTTCGGGCATTGAATCCCCGGAAGACCTGGCCGGAATGAACGTCGCCCTCGGCCCGCTCGGCAGCGGCGCTGAAGTTAACGCCCTGCAGGTCCTGGAAGCTGCCGGACTGAGTGAAGGCGATTTAGGTTCCGCAGAGCGTCTGGAAGCCGGAGAAGCTGCCGACTTTTTAAGAGACGGCAGGGTTGATGCCGCCTTCTTTACAGTCGGGATCGGCGCTTCTGTTATTGATGAGCTGTCGGTAATGACCGACATCTACCTGGTTAATATCGTCGGAGATATTGCCGAATCCCTGATTGACACCTATCCGTTTTACGCCAGCGTCACCATCCCCGGCGATGCTTACACAGATGTTCCTGAAGCAGATACAATCGCCGTTTTATCGATGATTGTCTGCCGGGAGGATCTGGATGCAGACCTCGTGTATGACTTTATGCGGGGTGTTTTTGACAATATCGATACCATTCACGGGGCTCACGATGTCGGACATCTGGTCACCCTCGACACCGCCCTTGATGGCATGTCAGTACCGCTGCACCCCGGAGCGGAACGGTTCTTTGAAGAAGAAGGTATGAACTAAAGCATGCTGCTAACTCTATCCAGGGGGTACAGGGCGTTACATGCGCCCTGTACCTTTTAAATAAGAGGTTAGAGGTGATAAGTCTTGAGCAAAATAAACCTGGAAGAAGCAATTAAACAAAGCACAGATAGTGATCTCGGCGATATAGTTGACGAAGGTAAAGTCCGCTCCCCCGGGGGAAACCTGGCAACAATAATATTTATCATCGGCGTCCTCTGGTCATTTTTTCACCTGTACACCGCCGGGACAGGTCTTCTGACAGCCATGCTGCAAAGATCGGCGCACCTTTCTGTCGGCCTCGCCCTCTGTTTTCTCTATTTTCCCTTTAACAAAAAAAATGACAGCGCATATGAACGTGTCCCCTGGTATGATCTGCTGCTGGCAGCTGCCGGGTTCTGTTCAATTTTTTATGTTTACTATTATTTCGACGATCTTGTCTGGAGAGTCGGGGCCCCGACAACAACCGATTTAGTGATGGGCGGAATAGCAGTTGCCCTCATTTTACTGGCCGCTCACCGCGCATTCGGTCTGGTTTTACCGATTGTTACAATCTTTTTTTTAACATACCCCTTTCTCGGCCAATATTACCCTACCCTTATCGGTCACGGCGGCTACCGCCTGACCAGGGTTATCAATGATCTTTACATCACCAATACCGGCATTTTCGGGATACCGATCGGGGTCAGTGCAACCTTTGTTTTCATTTTTGTCTTATTTGGTTCTTTTTTTCAAACCTCCGGAGCAGGCCTCTACATTGTCAGGCTGGCCTTCTCCACCATGGGCAGGTTCAGGGGCGGACCGGCCAAGGCAGCTGTAATGGCCAGCGGTTTTATGGGCAGTATTATCGGCAGTTCAGTTGCCAACACTGTTGTTACCGGGTCGATTACCATTCCCGTAATGAAAAAAGCCGGCTTCAGCCCTGAAGTAGCCGGAGGTGTGGAAACTGCAGCCTCTACCGATGGGCAGTTTCTGCCGCCGATCATGGGTGCTGCGGCCTTCGTCATGGCCGAGTTTACCGGCATACCCTACTGGCAGATTGCCATTGCCGCAGCCCTGCCGGCGATAATTAGTTATTTTGCCCTGCTGGCTATCGTCCACCTGCAGGCAGCGAAGACCGGGATGAAGCCGATGGCGAAAGAAGATATCCCTCCCTTTTTAAGGACCTTTATTCGGGGGATCTTTTACTGGTTCCCGATCGCCATTCTTGTTTATTACCTGCTAATTGTCCGCTTAACACCAATATTGGCAGGCTACTATGCCATCCTGGCCGTTTTCTTAATCATGTTGATTGTCCGAGTGGTAAAACTGGTTGAATCTTTAAAAGAGGAAGACACTGAATTTTTCGAAAGCGCGTTAGCCCAGGCCAGGGGGCTGTGGAACGATTTCCTTTCCGGCCTCGAAAGCGCCGCCAAGAGCATGGCCGGCATAGCGGTAGCCTGCGCCTGTGCCGGGATTATTGTAGGAGTGGTCACAATCACCGGGCTGGGCCAGAGCATGATTTTACTGCTCACCAGTGTAGCAGGCGACAATCTCTTCATTTTGCTGGTGATGTCTGCCGGCATATCGATTATCCTGGGTACGGGACTGCCGACAACAGCAAAATACGTGGTGATGGCCACCCTGGTAGCCCCTGCTGTTACTACCATTGCGCCACAGGTGCCGGTTCTGGCCATTCACCTCTTCATTCTTTACTATGCTATCCTGGCTGACGACACTCCACCGGTGGGCGTTGCCGCTTATGCTGCTGCAGCCGTTGCCCGTTCTGAACCGATCAGGACAGGTCTCTTAGGCTTCAAGTTCGACCTTGGCGCATTTCTTTTACCGTTTATGTTTGTTTACAATCCTGAGTTTTTGCTGATCGACACAACCTGGTATAATGCCCTTTTCGTGGCGGCAACTTCATTGTTCGGCATCTATTGTTTTTCTGCCGTTATCCAGCGCTGGCTGTTTACCAGGATGAAAATATGGGAGCAGGTTGTCCTCCTTGTGGTGGCACTTTCAATGATCTGGCCGACCTGGTATACCGATATAATCGGGGCTACAGTTTTCCTGATAGTTTATTTTCACCAGAGAGCAGTTAAGAAGCGCGAAGATCAGAAAGCCCTTGCAACCGGCGCATAACCTGCTGTTAGCGGAATATTCCGGTCCGCTTATTGTCAGATGCAGCACAGGGGAACTAAATAACATGCGGGCTGGTGCCATTAGCCATGATATTTTGCGCAAACAGATCCATCCCTTTCAGATTGGCAGAATATGCTGTTTTACTTTGTATCCTGCTTTTAGGGATCCTATTTCAGGCATCATGCGAGCGGGAAAACGAACCCTGGCAGATCCTGATACAGGATCCCCGCAGCGGGATTGTTTATCATGAAACATCTGTTGAAGTTGAAACAGTTATAACCCTCCGTTACCGCCACTCGGTGAGCAAATCCCCGGTCGAAGGGACCTTTATTATAAGCGAAAGCGGCAAAATCAAGCCTTTAACCACCACTTACTCTTCTTACGGGCCGGGCCTGCCGATCGATTACGCGGAATCTTACACTCTTGAAGACGGCCTGGTCACCATTTACCACGAGGAAGAGCCCCGGGACAGCATCAGGCTGTGGGTGTCTCCTCAGACCGAAGAAACACTGTTCATCAACGAACAGGAATACCCGCTTGCAGCGCTGGAAGAGGGCCACCTTTTGCTCGATATTTCAGTTAGAAACAATACCCGGGACAACAAACCTTAAAGGCGGCAATCACAAATAGAAGCCCCCCGGCAGATCAGGGATCCGGCCGGGGGGCTTCTATTTATATTCTGGCCCCTGCCTGCTCACCACAGGTTTCAGGTGCTGATTAAACTCTGCTGCTGATTATTCTGCTTTAACGCGCTGCAATAACTCAAAATACGCTAGATATCCAAATTTTGCACCAAACGGGCATTATCCTCGATAAATTTGCGGCGAGGCTCAACTTTATCGCCCATCAATACTCCAAAAATGTTATCGGCTTTCATGGCATCAACAAGCTCCACGCGCTTTATAACCCTGCTTTCCGGGTTCATGGTGGTTTCCCAGAGCTGATCGGGGTTCATTTCCCCGAGGCCTTTATAGCGCTGCAAACTGATCCCGCCGTCGCGGTTCCATTCATCTAGCAGCTTGTTTAGCTCTTCTTCCCGGAAAAGATATTCCATCTTTTTGCCCTTTTTAACCTGGTAGAGCGGCGGCTGGGCTATGTATATAAAACCGCTGTCAATTAACTGCTGCATAAAGCGATAGAAGAAGGTCAGCAGCAGAACCCGGATGTGAGAACCGTCTACGTCGGCATCAGTCATAATGATAATTTTTTGATACCGGGCTTTTTTGATGTCAAAATCACTTTCAATCCCCGTGCCCAGGGCAGTAATCAGGGCCCGGATTTCTTCATTGGCCAGGATTTTATCCAGCCTTGCTTTTTCGACGTTTAGTATTTTACCGCGGAGCGGCAGAATTGCCTGGAAGTGGCGGTCGCGACCCTGCTTTGCGGAACCTCCCGCAGAATCTCCCTCGACAAGAAACAGCTCACTATCTGCCGGATCCTTGGAAGTACAGTCGGCTAGCTTGCCAGGCAGGTTGCTGATTTCCAGGGCATTTTTACGCCTGGTCAATTCTCTTGCCTTGCGGGCAGCTTCCCGGGCCCGGGAAGCCCTGATTGATTTTTCGATAATCCTCCTGGCTACTGCAGGGTTTTGTTCAAAGAAAGCTTCGACACTGTCATAGCAGATGTTATCCACAACACTGCGGATATCACTGTTCCCCAGTTTGGTTTTCGTCTGCCCTTCAAACTGGGGGTCCAAAAGCTTAACACTTAATACGGCAGTCAGGCCTTCCCTGATATCTTCACCGGAAAGGTTGCCCTGGTTTTCTTTGATCATGCCATATTTTCGGGCAAAATCATTGACCAGGCGGGTCAGCGATACCTTAAACCCGTACTCGTGGGTTCCCCCTTCATGGGTGTGAATATTGTTGGCATATGAATAGAGCACTTCGGCATAACCGGCATGGTACTGCAGTGCCAGTTCAACCTCAACACCGTTGACCGAATGCTGAATGTAGAGGGGCTTTTTAGGTACTGTTTCTTTTCCCTGGTTAAGGTAATCAACATACTCAATTAAACCGCCGTCAAATTTAAACTTCTCTGAACGGCCGCTGCGCAGATCTTTAAAAGCAATCCTGGTCCCTTTGTTGAGAAATGCAAGCTCGCGAAGACGCTGCACGATTAATTCATTATCGAAAATTATATCTTCAAATATTTCAGCATCAGGCAAAAAGGTAATTTTTGTTCCAGTTTTGTTGACACTGCCAGCTGCTTTGATAGGGGAAGCCTTTTGGCCTTTTTCGTAACGCTGGCTGTAGATCGTTCCGTCACGGTAAACTTCTACTTCCAGCCATTTCGATAAAGCATTGACCACGGAAACACCAACCCCGTGTAAGCCGCCTGCTACTTTGTAACTGTCGCTGCCAAATTTACCGCCGGCATGAAGGGTTGTTAAAACTACTTCGACAGCAGGCCTTTTTTCCTGGGGGTGATCTTCTACAGGTATGCCGCGGCCATCGTCGATTACGGTGATACTGCCATCCTCATTGGCCTGGACTTTAACCTGTTTGCAGTATCCGGCCAGCACTTCATCGATACTGTTATCAACCACTTCGAAAATGAGTTGGTGCAGACCCCGGCTGGATGTGGAACCGATATACATGCTCGGACGGAGCCTTACAGCCTCAAGCCCCTCCAGGACCTGGATATGCTCTGCATTATAATCATGATTGCTGTTTTTTTTCTTAGACATTAGTCACCTCTGGAAATATAAATATATACCTGGCCTGCTTGCAGCTTCACAAGAACTGACCGGCAGCAGGCCTTAATCAGTGTTCTTGAACTAACTTATTATAACATGTTTTATTAAAAGCAAACCAGGCTGACCGGGCTAAAGGGAACCATGGCGGCGCCTGGATAATGTGAGGGGGGAAATCGGAGAAAGATAGACACGGTTGTCTGTAACCACAAAAGACTTGTGCCGTGCTGAGCCGGACAAAATGCTGGAAGGATTATTGGAAACCGTATTTAGAAAATGCTTATTCACAGCATTTTGTTCTGGATCGAGATTAAAGATTCCGATTAATTCTTTGCAAAAGACAATCTCAGAACCCCCTATATGTAGAAACATGCGAGACCTCCTTCATTAAAAATACCGGCAAAAGATATCTATTAATGACAGTAAAAAAGGGTAAATTAAAATAATTTACATACTACTGATTAAGATTAGATATTTATTTTAGTTGTCCTTCTTTTCTAAGGGCTCTATTTTAAAGAATATATCTTTTACAACTTTACTGCCGGCATGGTTGTTCAATTTTCCGATTAAACTTGGTTTGAGCATGGAAAGGTGGTAAGCCCATACTGAATCCTTGACAGAAACCCTGAGAATCCCATTAGCTATACTATCGGCACGGGTTACCTCGGAAAGATCGGGGCCCACTAACTCATCCCAACTTTCCACTACCTGGTATTGTTTGTAGCCCTGCCAGAGATTATAACTGCGAAGCAGGTTTTCAATTACCGGGCCTACCGATTTCATCAATTACCCTCCCCTGCCGGATTGTAACAATTTTACTATCCCTGTTCAGTTTTTTTGCAAGTTTTTCCATCCCGTCAGCTGAAGAAATAAAACACTGCCCGGTACTGCCCTTCAGAAACTCAAGCAGATGCATTTTCCGCGAATCGTCGAACTCGGAGAAAACATCATCAAGTAAAATTATCGGGCATTCGTTATTTTCCATTTTAAAAAGGCTTACTTCAGCCATTTTTAAAGCCAGGGCCGCGGTTCTTTTTTGGCCCTGTGAAGAATATTTCCTGGTATCGTAACCGTTAATTGAAATTTTAAGATCATCCAGGTGCGGTCCGACAACCGTAGCTCCCTTTTTTAATTCCTGCTCCCTTTTGCTCTCTAAAACCTGCATGAAAGTCTCATTGGTATCTTTCAGATCAACTTTGTAATCAAAGCTGCAATCGTATTGCAATGTAAATATTTCACTCGCTTTTGTCATGCTTAAAAAAAATAATTTTGCTTCTTTTTCCAATGATTTGATGATTTTAAGCCTGGTGTGAATTATATTGCTACCCAAAGATACCAGTGACTGATCCCATGGTTCCAAAAGCTGATTAACCTGATCCCTTTTACGGTTATAAAATCCTTTCAAAAGATGGTTGCGCTGCTGCAAAACCCTCTGATAAGCCCTTAACTCTTTAAAATAAACCGGATTCAGTCGCGATGCTTCCAGGTTTAAAAAGCGCCTGCGAATAGAAGGTCCTTCCCTGATCAGCATTAGATCATCGGGACTGAAAACAACTACAGGGAATTGCTGAAGGTGATCGTAACGGTTGACAGGTTCGTTGTTAATTTTAACCTTCAATGGATGATTATAACTGTAACTGACCTGAACATCGTTTTTAAAATCATCTTTTAAAAAAGTCCCTTTTAAATAAAAAAAAGGTTCCTCCCATTTAACCAGTTCCTGATCACGGTTAGTCCGAAAAGAACGGGTAACGGAAAGGTAATAAATCGATTCAAGTAGGTTTGTTTTCCCCTGGCCATTTTCGCCGACCAAAATGTTCAGGCGTGGATTAAAATCCAACTGCTGATGCTGGTAGTTTCGAAATCCTTTGATCAGCAAGCTATCAAGAAAAAACAAAAAAGACAGCCCCCATAATATTAATTTACCTTCTTAATTGGTAAAACAAGATAAATGTAACTCTGATCATCGGGCATCTTAAAAATCAGGGGCCCTCCTTCACCATGAAAGTCTACTACTACCTTTTGCTCTTCAATTATTTTTAGAATATCGATAATATAGCGGGTGTTAGCAAAAAGCTCCAGATTTTCACCGTCTTGTTCAACAGGTATAATTTCTTCCATACTGCCTTCCTGGCCTGATACCCTTACTTCCAACTGATTATCTTGAACTATAAAATTGACAGCCTGGTTTTTTCCTTCAGCGAGCAATGAGGCCCGGTTTACCGAGTCCTCGAAAGCTTTTCTGTCTACAACAACCCTGGTTTTATATTCCTTAGGAATAACCCCGCTGACATCAGGATATTTTTCCTCAAGCAGCCGGGATGCAAAATAAACGTCTTCCAACTGGAACGCTAAAATACTGCGCTCGCTGTAAATGTCTATATTTACTGTTTGATCGCTTAAAACACGCAAAAGTTCGCGCATAGCCCTGGCTGGGACAAGGGAATTTTTTTCGTCAAGAGACCAATTCTCGTCTTCAATTTTTTTAACTGCCAACCGATAAGTATCAGATGCTGTAAGTGACAGGGTTTTATTTTTACCAGAAAGAAGGATCCCGTTAAAGGCAGGGCGTGTTTCTTCATTTGAAGCAGCAAACACTACAGATTTTATAATTTTTTTTAGTTTAGTCTGTTCAATCGTAACCTGCGGCTTTTGGCCCGGATCAATATCAAAGGAGACCGGGTAATCTTCGGGATCTGACCCGTAAAGGTGAAAATTTGCTGAACCTCCTGAAATATTAAGACGGTAAGTATCCCAGTTTATATCCACGGTCACCTGATCTGAGGGAAAATTACGCATAATATCTACAATCTTAGGGGGAAGCAATATTTTTCCCTGCCCGCTGTTTGTGCAGTCCATCCTGCTTTTTATGAAAAATTCAAGGTTTGTTGCAGAAAAAGTCAGGCTATCACTGGTTATTTCGAATAAAATACTTCCAATCACCGGCATTGTCGAACGGGTAGGCAAAGCTTTTTCTACGGTTTCCAGACAATTCCTAAAAATTACAGAATCTACTGATATTTTCAAATCCGGACACCTCTTTCCTAAAAAAGATCGTTTATTAATGATTTAATACACAACATAAGTAAAAAGATCTTTGTTATATATAAAAACAGTAAAGGCAGTAAGGCCTGTGTAAACTGTGAAAAGACATGTAAATTAAGGCCAGGCCTGGTTAAAGTATCGCTATTGAGTGTGGATAAACTTCTAAAAAAATGTTTACAGGAAAGGATAACTTTCAGTAAATTAATTTAACCCTACTTACACACAACTTATAAACAGGTTAATCAGGAGTTATCCAGTATTTTGTTCTTGATCATTTCAAGGCGGTTTTTAAAATCGCTGTTTTTTGCGATCATAGCATCTATTTTTTTAAAAGCATGGAGTACTGTCGTATGGTCCCTGCCGCCGAATTCTTCGCCAATCTTTGGCAGCGACAGATCTGTCAGCATGCGGCAAAGATACATTGCCACCTGCCTTGTTGTGGCGATTTCCTGGGTACGCTTCTTGGACAGAAGTTCTTCCGGTTTAATATTAAAGTTATCAGCGGTTGCCTGGATGACGTTTTGGACCGTAATATTTTTTTGCCTGGTAAATATAATATCCTGGAGTGCTTTTTCAGTAAGCTCAAGAGTAACGGGAGTTTCTGAAAGAGATGCATAGGCGACAATACGAATCAGAGCCCCCTCTAATTCCCTTATATTGGTTATTACTTTTCCGGCAATATATTGAAGAACATGGTCAGGAATTTCTATTCCATCAGAGAGAGCTTTCTTTTTCAGGATAGCTGTCCGTGTTTCCAGATCGGGTGTCTGGAGATCGGTTATCAAACCCCACTCAAAACGGGAACGCAGACGATCTTCTAATGTAGGAATCTCTTTGGGTGGGCGATCGCTGGAAATAATAATCTGCTTGTTATTATCATGAAGAGCATTGAAGGTGTGAAAAAATTCTTCCTGTGTCTGCTCTTTGCCGGCTAAAAACTGAACATCATCAATCAGAAGAATATCCATGTTACGGTATTTATTTCTAAAGTCGAGAGTTTTGTTGTCACGAATGGCATTAATAAATTCATTGGTAAACTTTTCTGAAGAAAAATAAAAAACCCTGGAAAAATCATGGTTGATCAGGGAGTATTGTCCGATAGCATGGAGAAGATGGGTTTTCCCAAGCCCGACACCCCCGTATATAAAGAGTGGGTTATAAGCCCGGGCCGGGCTTTCTGCAACTGCAAGTGAGGCGGCATGAGAAAGGCGGTTGCAGGCACCGACAACGAAAGTATCAAAGGTATAACGGGGATTAAAGCTTGAAATGAACTTAGTTTTTAAGTGGTTGTTTTCTTTTTTTGAAGAGGTAAAGCCAGGGGATTGATTAAACTGTTCGTCCGTCAGGCTGGGAACGGTATTATCCTGAAAATCTGAAGCAATTACAAAACTGACCTTATGCTCCTCGTGAGTAATTTCTTTAATAGCTTTTATAATTTGATTCCGATATCTTGTTTCGAACCATTCCTTTGTAAAATCATTAGGAACTTCGATAACGAGGCAGCGGTTTTCAAGAGAGACGGGCTTGGTCAGGTTAAACCATGTTTCAAAACTTGGCTTGTTAAGGTCCTTACTCAACTCTTCAAGTGTCAACTGCCAGATTTCATTTAGTTGGCTGTTCATTAATAAACCCCCGATAAGATGAGATGAGGACGGTATAGTTATTAACATAAAAATGAGTTATCAATAAAACATGTGGAAAACTTTAAAATAGGACTGTAAAAACATATTAACAGATCTGGACACTGCCTGCAAAGAAAAGATTGACCTGTTTTAAAAACTGTTTTAAAAACTTCAATTAAAATATCGGGGTTTTCTTGACATGTTTACTTTTATTACTGTATTATTGTTGTAATCTGAATGTAAGCAGAAGGGGAAAATTATGAAAAGAACATATCAACCAAAAAAAAGGCAGCGTAAACGGGTTCACGGGTTTTTAAAAAGAATGAGAACTAGTGCAGGTCGGCAGATTATAAAGAGAAGAAGGCAGAGAATGAGAAAGAAGTTAAGTGCCTAAAGATGCAGTAATGGAATTGCAAAGATTAAGAAAAAATTGGGAGTTCAAGCGGGTTTACCGCTATGGCAGGACGGTTGTATCCCGAAACATCGTCCTTTATTACTGCCCTAATGGGCGGGCCTATAACCGCATCGGTTTTTCAATCAGTAAAAAAGTTGGTAAAAGTGTTGTCCGGAATAAAATCAAAAGAATTTACAGAGAAGCTTTTAAAATCATTGAAAAAAAGCTCTGTAAAGGGCATGATTTTATTTTGATCGCACGAAAACCTGCTGTTGACGTAACTTTTCATGAAGCGGGTAAGGAGTTGTATAATCTTTGTCGGAAAGGGCAATTGCTGTTAAAAAAATAGCAGGCACAACTGAATATCTTGCGACAAGCCTGTGTTTGAAGCTGATCAGGTTTTATATGTTGTTTATATCTCCGCTGAAACCTCAGATATGCAGATTTTACCCAACTTGTTCGCAATATACCTATGAAGCTTTTGCAAAGTATGGCTTTTTAAGAGGCCTTTTTATGGGTGGAAAAAGAATATTGAGCTGCCACCCTTTTAACCCGGGAGGCTACCACCCTGTTGAGTAACTATGACTGTAGGAGGCGAATAAATGATTGACGCTATTGCTGAAGTATTCAGCGTTTTGATCAGCTTTATTTACGGATACATCCCGAACTTCGGAGTTGCCATCATCATCATGACCCTGATGGTGAAGCTGGTAACTTTCCCCCTGAATAACAAGCAAATAAAATCGGCAAAAAAAATGCAGGTATTACAACCTGAAATGAAAAAAATCCAGAATAAATACAAGGATGATAAAGAGAAGCAAAATAAGGCTGTCCAGGAGTTTATGAAAGAGAACAATATGAACCCCCTGGCAGGTTGCCTGCCCCTGCTGGTTCAGTTTCCAGTCCTGATCGGCGTATTCAGGTTATTGAGAGAGCCGGATTTATTTCTGGATATGGAAGTTATTAACCCTTACTTGTTCCAGGGTGCAGAATTTGTTAACCTGCTTAACATGCCCATGTCAAGCCTGAGCATTGAAAGTTTTTTCGGGGAATTCGGGTTTTACTACATATTTCCCCTAATTGCCGGCGCTACAACATTTTTATACTCCAAAATGTCCATGCCTGCTGACAGCAGCCAAAAAATGCTGATGTACATGATGCCTGTTATGATTACAGTTTTTAGCTTTAACTTTCCAGTTGGTTTGGTAATATACTGGATCATGAATAACGTATTTTCAATCGGCCAGCATCAACTAATTGTCTCGATGGACAAAGTTAAGGAAGAAGTTAAAGAAGAGATTAAGGTCGATACAAAGGAAGAAAAAAAAAGGCAATCCGATAAAGTGCCTGCGAAAAAAGAAAAAGAAGCCGCTCCCCAAAAAGATAAATCTTTGGAGAAGCGGTCTGCGGAAAAGAAGGATAAAGAATTGGAGTTTTTGACAGTAAAGGTGGATAGCGAAAAGAGTGACCCCAAACCGCATGAAGCGAAACCCAAAGGCAAAAAAGGGAAGGGTAAACGATGAATGAATATGAAGCTACAGGCCGGACCCTGGACGAAGCTGTTGAGTCAGCCCTTGCTTCGCTGGGCATTAAAAAGAACAACGCAGAAATTGAAGTACTTGAGAAACCAACACAGGGCCTCCTGGGGATAATAGGCAGCAAGGGGGCCAGGGTGGTAGTCAGGGCAAAAATGGACCCGCCTCAATACCTCCAGGCGTATCTTCAAAAGATGCTGCAGTTTATGAATGTGGAAGGAAGCGTCAGCGTTGCTGAAGATGATGACAAATTGGAGTCAGAAATCTCCGGCAGTGACGTGGGTATCTTGATAGGGCGGCGCGGCAAAACACTAAGTGACCTGCAGTACCTGCTTAATGTTGTGATGAGAAGGCAGTTTAGCGGATTGGATAAGATGGTAGTGCTGGACATCGAAAATTACCGTTCCAGGCGGGAGAAAACGCTGACCCAACTGGCTCAGAACGTAGCCCGCAAGGTGATCCAGGACGGCCGGGAGCAGGCATTGGAGCCGATGACACCGCAGGAAAGAAGAATAATCCACCTTGCCTTACATGACACCCCCGGTATTACCACTTACAGTGATGGGGCAGAGCCTTACCGAAAGGTAATTGTAGCTCCGAATTAAAATTACCGTGAGGCGCCGCCCCGTTTAGAGGGGCGGTTTTTTAATGCTTGCATTTGGAGGAGTTACAGTGAGTAAAACAGATACAATTGCGGCTATAAGTACTCCCCTCGGGGAAGGCGGCATCGGGATTGTCCGTATCAGCGGCCCAGAAGCATTTGTCATAGCTTTGAAGATATTTGAATGCCCGCAGCGTGGAAAAGACACATTTCCCGAACCGCGCCGCCTGTACCACGGTTACATTCGCAATCAAGACAGGCAGAGAATAGATGAAGTGTTAACTGCATTTATGCCCGCACCGCATACTTATACCCGTGAAGATGTTGTAGAAATAAATTGTCACAGTGGTATTATTACCCTGCGCATGATTCTTAAACTAATTCTTAATTGCGGGGCCAGGCTTGCGGAACCGGGAGAATTCACCAGGCGCGCTTTTATAAATGGCAGAATCGATCTGAGCCAGGCTGAAGCTGTAATGAATATTGTACGGGCACGTTCCGAAGAAGCAGTCCGGGTTGCAGCCAGGACCCTGCAGGGAGAGTTAACTGATAAAATCAACCAGATCAGGGACGAGCTGACAGCAATACGGGCTCCACTTGAGGCCTGGTTTGATTATCCTGAAGAGTTTCAGGATGGAGAACTATTGGCAGGCCAGATGAAAAAAAATCTAGGGCGGCTCAGGAGTGAGATAAAAGACCTGCTGCAGGGTGTTGAAAGGAACAGGGTTTACCAGGAAGGTGTCAGCGTGGCAATAATAGGCAGGCCTAATGTCGGCAAATCATCTCTTCTGAACGCACTCTTGCGCCAGCAAAGAGCAATAGTACACGAAATGCCCGGAACTACCCGTGATATGTTGGAAGGTTTTATGAACCTGGGCGGATACCCGATACGCCTTGTAGATACGGCAGGGATCCAGGGAAGCGATGACCCGGTCGAAAAAGAGGGCATTGAACGATCCAGGCATGCCGCAGGCCGGGCGAAGCTTTTGATTATGGTGATGGACAGTTCTGCCCCCTGGGAGGAGCAGGACATGGAAATTGCCATGCTGCGCAGCCGGGAGCAAGGTCTTGTTATTGTCATTAATAAGAGAGATCTTGATAAACAGCTTAAGGTAGAAATGCTCCAGGATATGCATGCTGATGCTGAAATAGTGGAAACTGCAGCTATTACCGGAGAAGGCATCGGAATGCTGGAAGAAGCTGTAACCAGGCAGTTAGATCACCTGTTTGGTGGCGCAACGGAAGCGCCGGCCATTATTTCTCTCAGGCACGAAGAATTATTAAGTGAAGCATTAGAGTCTATTGTAGAGGCTGAAACAGCTCTCGAGATCCATCCGCTCGAACTGGTCAGCCTGGAACTGGGCAATGCATTCGATAAACTGGGAGAAATCACCGGGGAAACAGTCAGTGAAGCGCTGCTGGACAAAATATTTAGCGAATTTTGCCTTGGCAAGTAGACAATCTGAAAGCAGGTTCAGGATGCCCGACAAAAAAGCTGCAGCGATGATCGAACAATTAGCGGGTCGTTTAGAACTGGCCCTTGATAAAACAGTACAGGAAAAATTGCTGAGGTATACAGGTTTGCTTCTCCAGGGGTTGCAAAAGCAGAGGTTAACCGGTGAACGCACTGCCGGCGGGTTAATTGAAAAGCACCTGTACGATTCTTTATATCCTTTAAGGCTCTTGTCCTTTGCGGATAACAGCAGGACACTTGATCTCGGCAGTGGCGGGGGATTACCGGGGATTCCGGTTAAAATATGCCTGCCGAAAATTGCCATGTACCTGGCCGATGCCAACAAACGTAAAATAATGTTTTTAAAAGAGACAGCAGTACAGCTGGGGTTGGAGATGGTCTATACTATTCATGATCGGGCTGAAAACATTGGACAGAATACAGAGTACCGGGAAAACTATGACTATGTATTATGCCGGGCAGTTGCTGAAACTGCTGTGCTGGCTGAACTATCCCTGCCGCTTTTGAAAATTGGCGGACGGGCAATTATTTATAAAGGGCCGCGCGGTGAAACTGAGCTGGAAGAAGCCCGGGCTGCAATTAAACTGTGCGGGGGACGTTTTGATGAAATGCACCTGTATTCCCTGCCTGCCGGGGAGAACCGGTCCCTGATTATACTGGAAAAAGTTATGAGGACACCTCCTCAGTATCCGCGGGCAGTGGGCAGACCAAACAAAAAGCCGTTAAAAGGTTAAAAATGATCTTAAGAAAATAAATGCTGCTTGAAGGAAAGAAACAGTGCTTGTCTAATTAGAAGGAAGCAGTGAAATAATAAAAAGGCGATGGTTTAATGAGCAAAAAACAGATAGAACAATTTACATTCAGCGAGATAGAACCGGCCACAGACAAAGTTGTAGCGATAGACATTGAAAAAATAAGATCAAACCCCTTTCAGCCGCGCAGGGAGATAGCGGAAGATAAAATTGAAGAACTGGCTCAATCGATTAAAGCATACGGTTTAATTCAACCAGTGGTGGTCCGGAGAGCGGGTAGCAGTTATCAACTGGTAGTTGGGGAAAGAAGATATCTGGCCTGCCGCAGCCTGGGCTGGAAAACGATTTCCGCTGCGTTAAAAAACCTATCCGATAATGATATGGCTACCATCGCCCTGATTGAAAACCTGCAGCGTGAAAACCTGAATTTTATAGAAGAAGCGATGGGCTTCGTCAGCCTGATCAAGAACTTTAACCTGACCCAGGAAATACTGGCACAGCGCCTGGGTAAAAGCCAGTCTACTATTGCCAACAAGATCAGACTCCTCAAGCTTTCGACGCCGGTGCGCGAAGCGCTGCTCCAAAATAGTTTGTCGGAGAGACATGCCAGGGCACTGCTCAGGCTGGATTCAGAAGAGGAGCAGTTGAAAACAATCCACGAAATTACCGAAAGAGGGCTAACCGTCAGCCAGGCTGAAAAAAGGATCGATAAAATTAAAGGGCAGGATATAAATCAGGAAAAACTGAAACGATCAAAACCGATTATCCGGGATATGCGTATTGTGCTCAACACAATCAGGGAAGCGGTGACGATTATTCAAAACTCGGGTCTCTACCCTGAAGTGGATGAAACAGTCGAAGAAGATTATATCGAAGTGACCATTCGACTGACCAGGGAAATGCTTAAGCCGGAGCAGCGGTAGCTGCAGCAGGCACCGAGGGATAAGCATGACAGGCTAAGGTTAGGAGAGATAGAAAATGGCGCGTGTACTGGCGGTTACAAATCAAAAAGGCGGCGTTGGAAAAACGACAACAGCGATTAACTTAAGCGCATCATTGGCAAAACTGGGAGCCAGTGTACTGCTTATAGATATTGATCCACAGGGCAACGCAACCAGCGGGGTCGGTCTTTTAAAAAAAGAGATCAAGTCGTGCATCTATAACACGTTGATTGATGAAATGCCGATAAAAAATATTATCCTATCTTCACGTTGGGAAAACCTGTCCGTGGTGCCTGCGACAATTCAACTGGCAGGAGCAGAAATAGAGCTTGTCTCCACGGTCTCGCGGGAAGACAAACTAAAGCAGGCCTTATTACCCATTTTGGATGACTACCAGTTTGTCATCGTAGACTGCCCGCCTTCACTGGGGCTGCTGACCCTGAATGCGATGAATGCTGCAAATGGCGTAATCATACCGATTCAGTGTGAGTACTATGCCCTGGAAGGACTTGGGCAGCTGATGAATACAATCAACCTGGTCCGGAAGCACCTTAACGAAGCCCTGAACATTGAGGGTGTTGTTCTGACAATGTACGATACCAGGACAAACCTTTCAGAGCAGGTTGCCGAAGAAGTCAGAAGTTACTTTAAACAATATGTTTATAAAACCGTTATTCCCCGAAACGTTCGTTTAAGCGAAGCGCCCAGTTACGGAAAGCATATCCTGGAGTATGACCCGCGCAGCAAGGGGGCGGAGCTTCATCTTGCTTTAGCCCGGGAGGTGTTGGACAATGAGTGAAAAAAGACGACTCGGCAAGGGTCTGGGGGCTCTGATTCCTGATGCGTTGGCCGCATCGGCGGAAGCCAGTGAAATTAAATTGGACATGATCAAACCAAACCCGTATCAGCCGCGCAGGACATTTAATGATGAAAAGTTAAGTGAACTGGCGTCGTCGATTAAGGAGCATGGTATCCTGCAGGCAGTAGTGGTTTCGCCGAGCGGTGAAGATAATAACTATTTTCTTGTGGCCGGGGAACGGCGGTGCCGGGCAGCACGCCTGGCCGGGCTCGATGCGGTGCCGGCTGTAGTTAAATCTTTTGATAAAAGCACCATGCTGGAAATTGCCCTGATTGAGAACCTGCAGCGCGAAGACCTGAACCCCGTGGAAGAGGCGCGCGCATACAAGAAGTTAATGCAGGAATTTAATTACACCCAGGAAGAAATGGCCAGGCGCATTGGGCGCAGTCGCCCCTCAATTGCCAACAGCATAAGGCTGCTTTCCCTGCCGGAGCCCATCCTGGATTCACTGGCCGAAGGTTTATTGTCCGCGGGCCAGGCTCGCCCCCTGCTGGCTATTAGCGATCCGGAGCGCCAGCAGGAAGCGGCAAAACAAATTATTGATCAGCGCCTCTCCTCGAGGGAAGCGGAAAAAATGGCTTCGGGCATGAATGCTGAAAAACCAAAAGCACGTGAAAATCCTGAGAAAATTGCAGAAGATCCCCTGAGCGCTGAACTGCAGTTACAGGTTCAGCGATCCCTGGGAACAAAGGTCAGGTTGAAAAAAGGCAAGACCGGCGGCACAATAGAAATATATTATTACAGCGATGAAGATCTCGAAAGGCTTATAGCAAAACTACTCCCTGAAGGGATATAAACAAAATGTTTCACGTGAAACAAAAAATCGGATCGGCAGATCTGGTGTTTCACGTGAAACATTTATGCATTACCATGAAATGCATCCGTGTGCCTGCCAGCCCTGCCATATTGCAGACCGGTAGCGAGGACCCAGGTTGTTGCTGCACCGTTTCCGGTTTGGTTGCTGGTTCGCTTTGACCCGATATGTTATAATCACGGTAGTTTTTTAATTTTGCCTGTTCGGCTATACACAACTCAGAGTTTATGGTAACATCGTTTGCGTCTTTAAATGGCTGAAAGGATACCTGTAAAAATGTCACCATCTAACAAGAAGCGCTGTTTTACAGTAATGATTGTTCCGCATTCCGAAGAAGCAACCTATAGCCTTCGGATACCTCTGTACTTTGTCCAGGTTGCGGTTGCCCTTTTGGTGTTGAGTGTAACAGGTTTATGTGTGTTGGGTTACGCTTATCTGAAAGTTGCTGCTGAGGCTGAAGAAGCGGAAATCCTGAGGCAGCTGAGCAGGGTCCAGCAGGAGGAAATTGATGCCCTGGCGGTAGAAACCCAAAAAATGATGGAACAAATCTATGCAGTTGATGAACTGGTCGAAATTGTTACAGAAAAACTGGAGTTAGAGCCCGGAGAGCTCGAAGAAGGCGTGCAGGATAGCTTGCAGGAACAATCCAATAATATCAACCCTAATAATCAATATGCTGCAGGTCCGGTTGATACTGTCCGCTTGTATGGCAGTCGTTCTTCCTCGAACGGTGTCTTTGATCGGGCGGTAAGTAACCTTTCTCTGCTGCAGAGCGTTGTTCCTGAGCGTACGGAAACACTCGATTCTGTGGGTGAATACGTGGCCAAAGCAGAAGCTAAACCGACAATCTGGCCTGCGCGGGGGCGCATATCCTCTGGTTTTGGTGTAAGGAGAATCCCATACTCCGGACGTGGCTACCAGTTTCATACCGGTGTAGATATTATCGGGGCACATGGTTCCGCCATTAAGGCTACAGCCCCGGGCGAGGTTATCTTCGCCTCCTATCGCGGCAGTTTTGGCAACCTGCTGATAGTACACCACGGTTATGGATATGAAACCCACTATGCTCACCTTTCCGGTTTTGCTGCAGAGGTTGGAGATCAAGTTGAAAGAGGAGAAACGATCGGTTACATGGGAGCATCGGGCCGGACTACCGGCACGCATCTGCACTACGAGGTGCATCGTGACGGGTCGCCGGTTAACCCGTCCAACTACATGAAGAAGCAGTAGCGAGTAAAGGAGGTTGGTACTGTGTTTAAAAAAGATAATTTCGAGACTTCGTCTGATAAAGTTGATACGATCATCGGTAAAGATACCTATTTCAAGGGTACTATTAACGGTAAAGGGCTGATCCGTATTGACGGTGAAGCTGAGGGACATGTTGTTAATAAAGGCGATGTCATTATAGGAGAAAGCGGTAGGGTTTCAGTCGAATTAAAAGCCCGCAACATAACAATTGCAGGCCAATACGAAGGGGCTCTTGAAGCTGAAGGCAGGTTGGAACTGAAAAAGACGGCGACCGCCGCGGGAACCTTTAAGGCCAATGGCCTTGTTATTGAAGAAGGGGCTGCAATGTCCGGTAATATGGAGATGCAGTTCAAGGACAAGGAAGGAAAAGCTGCGGGAAAAAAGGATTGGAACTATAAGCCTCTGGGATCTGAAAAGCCGGAACCCGGCAAACAGACGGGGAGCTTTAACGAAAGCACCTCAAATAAGCAAAAATAGCCTGCATTTTTAGATGGATACAAGCAATTTTACGGGGAAGCGCTTTTTAAAAGTGCTTCCTTTTTTATAGCAAGATTAACGGCTTTTATCTCGTTGTTTCTGCAGCCTGACAGGCCGGACAGTGTAGGGATAAAGTTTTTGCAACTAAGCGGTATCCCTTTGAGTTTAGTTTCTTGGCGGTTAGCAGGAATTAGAGTTGAAAAGAAGAACACTAAAAATCGAGCACAACATCAGAAGCTTTGAAAAGCGAGGTATAGATATGCTGATAATCCTTTTGGGACCACCAGGGGCAGGCAAGGGCACGCAGGCTGAAAAAATTACAAACGATCACAATCTGGCTTATATCTCCACAGGAGATATCCTGAGGAGCGCTGTCAGGGAGAATAAAGAGCTGGGCCGCAAGGCACGTCAATATATGGATGAAGGGAAACTGGTTCCCGATGATCTTGTCGTGGAGATCGTTAAAGATCGTTTGTTGAACCCTGATTGCAGGAACGGCGCCCTGTTTGACGGCTTTCCCCGCACTGTAGAGCAGGCCGTGTTCCTGGAGAATGCTCTGCCTGATCTAGATGTGAAAATCGACCGGGTCCTTTCAGTTGAAGTGGAGGAAAGCGAACTTATTGAGCGCCTGACCGGGAGGCGGGTTTGTTCTGATTGCGGGGCAAACTATCACCTCAAGTTTAAACCGCCGAAAGTGCGTAATGTTTGCGATCAATGCGGCGGAGACTTGTATCAGAGGGATGACGACAGCCTCGAAACTGTAAAGGAAAGACTGGAAGTATACAAAAAGCAAACGCAACCCTTGATTGAGTTCTATCAGAAAAGAGGACTGTTAAGCCCGATTGACGGCAACCAGGAAATTGAAGATGTTTATAAGCAGATCAGCAGCATATTAGGAGAACTGTAAAGGCCGGTGGCTGGTTCAGATGACTCAATATTATGTTGGCCAGCAGGTTCAGATGAAAAAAGGCCACCCATGCGGCTCAAACTGCTGGCGCATTATCAGGGTGGGAATGGATTTTCGTATTAAGTGTGAAAAATGCGGCCGCAGTGTGCTCATCCCGCGCGGCCATTTTGAACGGAAAGTTAAATGTATAATCGCTGAGGGAGACAATGCGGAAAAATAAGGCGGGGGGGAGACATTCATGGCCTGGAGCTGCGGTATTGTCGGGATACCGAATGCCGGAAAATCTACATTATTTAAAGCTCTCACAGCCCTGGATGTGACGATCGAAAGCTACCCGTTTTCTACTATTGAACCGAACAAGGCAGTGGTTCCTATTCCGGATCGCCGTCTGTCAGCTCTTGCGGAGGTAAGCGGTTCAGAAAAAATTACTCCTGCTTCAATAGAAATAATTGATGTGGCCGGCCTCGTTGAAGGCGCCAGCCGTGGTGAAGGCCTGGGCAACCAGTTCCTGGGCCATCTGCGCAACGTGGATCTGTTGATTCATGTGGTGGCAGGATTCGGGAATTCCTCTCTCAGTATGAACGATCTGGCTGCCCGCCTGGAAATTGTTCACCTTGAGCTGGCCCTCGCCGACCTCGAGGTTGTTGTCAGGCGGAGACAAAAAGTGGAACCGAAGCTAAGGTGTGGTGACAAAGCTGCACAGTTTGAACTCAATCTTCTGGATCGCCTGGAAGAGCACCTGAACCGGGGGTTGCCGCTGCGGGAGGTCAATTTTAATCCTGACGAAAAAGTGTTTTTGGATCAACTTTCTTTGCTGACCCGCAAAGAAATGGTCTTTGTTTACAACCTCTCTGAAGATCAGTTCCAGAATCCGGACCTTTCTGTATTTCCGACCGAAAGTAAAGTGGTGCCTCTTTGTGCCAGCCTGGAAGCCGAACTTGCAGATTTGGACCAGCCTGATCGAGAGCTATTTCTGGAAGCATACGGATTAAAAACAAGCCGAACAGTTCAGTTGCTCCGAGAGTGTTACACCCTCCTGGAGCTATCCACGTTTTTTACGATCAAGGGAACTGAAGCCAGGGCCTGGGTTGTCCCTGCAGGCATTCGGGCCGTTGAGGCAGCTGGCAAGGTCCACACAGATATTGAAAGCGGTTTTATTAATGCCGAGGTGATCCAATGGGACTGCCTAATTGCTGAAGGCGGGCTTGTGGGGGCCCGGGAAAAAGGGCTTAGCAGTATAGAGGGCCGCGACTACAGGGTTCAGGACGGAGATGTTTTATATTTCCGTTTTCGCAGCTAAACAGGGGGTTGATCTCGATGGATAAGCAGTGGGCGTTTGCTCTTCGCCTGATTATTTTAATTATCTTAGTTGTTGGATCCATCTGGCTTTTATATAGTCTTGCCTGGGTGGCAGGCCTGCTCCTGGTCAGTGCACTTATTGTTTACATCCTTTATCCCCTGCTTGAGTATCTCAAACGGAGATTTCACATTAATCACAGCCTGGCTACGGCTCTTGTTTTCATGTTGTTTTTATTGTTTTGTATTTTTGTAATCAGCCTGCTGGTACCTGTCATTTACAACGAAGTGAATGAGCTGGCCGAGAGCTTTCCTCATCACCTGGCCAGGATCCAGGAGTTTCTTTCCTGGCTGACCCAACAAACCATTGCCCTTGATATCGAAGATGAAGTAAGGGGTTTTATAGTTAGCTTATCCGATAATATGCATCAGGCCCTGGAGTACCTTGCTGAGGCATCGCTGGTTTTGATCAGCGGGACGGTGGATTTTGTCCTGATTCTCTTTCTTGTATTTTACCTGCTTTATGATTTCAAGGCTGTAAGAACCCAGTTTATTGATATTATTCCACCCTCCAGGCGGCCGTTGGCAGAAGAACTCCTGCAGATATTGGACACCAATGTTGGTACTTTCATTCGCGGTTCCCTCCTTCGCTGCCTGATTGTTGGCGTTGTTACCGGGATTGTTTTATCTGTAACCGGAATGCCTTATGCTCTCCTGTTGGGTGTGCTGGCCGGAATCTTTAACTTCATCCTCTATATTGGCCCTTATATCGCCGCCGTGCCGGCGGTGCTGCTAAGTTTTTCTCCACTTACCCCCTCGCCACTGCTGGTAATTATTATTTATGTTGCTGTCCAGCTCCTGGATGGAATGTTCCTGGCCCCGGTAGTTCTCGGCAGGGCAGTCAGGTTAAAGCCGATTACTGTAATTGTGGCAATATTGGCCGGCGGCAGCCTGGCCGGACTGCTCGGCATGGTCCTGGCGGTACCTGTCGCCGGTACGATCAAGGGAATCCTGGGACTGGTGAAACGCAGCCCTGCCTATAAAGAATGAACTGCCGCTAGCTTGCCCTGCCGCTGTATATATGCTATCATGTTTCAGGTTAACCCCTGCTCCTTACTTGTGGTAAGGGGCCATTAGTCCAGAGGGAGGTGAAAAAATGGAATTATATGAAGCTATGGTAATTATCAGTCCGGAATTGGAAAAGGACGGGCACGAAGAAGTAATAAACGGCTTATCTGCTACCATCACCAAGAATGAAGGAACGGTCAGCACGATACTTGACTGGCGTAAGCGGCGGTTAGCTTATGAGATTGACAAGAAGTATCTGGAAGGCCACTACTACCTGGTTTACTTCAGCGGCAAAGGTACTATCATCCCGGAAATTGAACACTACTTTAGGGTTACCGATACTGTCGTCCGCTATATGGTCGTGCGCACGGATGAACAGGAGTTCGAGGCGGCTGCCAAGAAAGCGGCCGGTGAAGCTGCCGCTGCTGAAAAGGCTGCAGCTGAAGAAGCAGCTCCTAAGGAGGAAGCAGCCGGGGATGCTGCATCAGTTGAGACGGTTGAAACAGCAGAGCCTGCAGCAACTCCAGAAACAGGAGAACCTGTTGAAGGCCAGGATCAGGAGGAGAAGTCAAAAGAACCGGAAAGTGCTCCTGAGCAGGCAGAAGAAGAGAAGCCTGCCGGCGAATAATGGTTGATTTACAGGCGTTCAATATCAAACTAAGAAGGACGGTGTGCTCATGTTAAATCAGGTGGTTTTGATCGGTCGTCTAACCAATGATCCGGAGCTCCGCTATACAGCCGGCGGCGGTGTGCCAATCGCTACTTTTACCCTGGCAGTCGACCGTCCTTTTACCAATCAGCAGGGGGAAAGAGAAACTGATTTTATTAACATTGTAACCTGGCGAAAGTTGGCTGAAACATGCGCTAACTATCTAAAAAAAGGCAGATTGGCTGCTGTGACCGGACGGCTGCAGATTCGTTCCTATGATGACAGCCAGGGAGTCAGGCGTAAAGCAGCTGATATTGTGGCCGACAATGTGCAATTTCTTGATCGGGCCCCCGATGCCGTGAAATCGAAGCCAGATGATTTCAGCAGCACGGGCGGCGATGACTTGGAGATCAGTGGAGATGACGTTCCCTTTTAACGGAAGGAGGATGGCTTATGAGGCGAGACAGAGGAAGAAAACCAAAAAAGAAGATATGCAGTTACTGTGTCGAGAAAATTGACAACGTTGATTATAAACAGTATGAAAAATTAAAGCGGTTTGTGACTGAGAGAGGTAAAGTCCTCCCGCGCCGTATTTCCGGTAATTGCGCCAAGCACCAGAGGCAGTTGACCCGGGCGATAAAGAAGGCCAGGATAATGGCTTTACTGCCTTTTAGCATGGAGTAGCAGGGCTTAGAAGGTTACTCGTATAACGGTGTCGGAATATAATTCCAGACACCGTTTTTTTTGCAGGATAGCGGCATCTGAAAAGCGAATTAACAGACAGGCTAAAGGAAGGGAGCTGACATTTAATGCAGGTTATTCTTGAACAGGATGTGCCCAACCTGGGTAAAAAAGGTGAATTGAAAGAGGTGGCCAGGGGCTATGCCCGCAACCACCTGTTACCCCGCGGGTTGGCAGTTGAAGCGACCCCGCAAAAACTTCGCGACTGGGAACAGCGGCAGGAGAAAGAAGAAGCAATCAATAAAGAATTGGAAGAACAGGCCCGTGAAAAAGCGGGGAAGTTGTCTCATAAAGAGGTTGCGTTTAAAATGCCGGCGGGGGAAGGCGGGCGTCTTTTTGGCTCAGTTACACCTGCTGATGTTGCTGAACAACTGGTCAAAGAAGGGTTTGAAGTTGATAAAAAGAAAATTGAGCTCTCCGAACAGATTAAAAGTGTCGGCAGTTACACTGCAGAAATCCGCCTGCACCCTGGAATAAAAGCTGAAATACTAATCCGGGTTGACAAAGAAGATTAAGGTTTATTGGAAGGAGGCTGCTGCAGTTGGTAGTGCTCAGTGACAGAGTCCCACCCCAGAGCAAAGAGGCCGAACTGTCGGTTTTAGGGTCGATGATTATTGACCGTGAGGCTATTTATGCAGCGGCGGAGCTATTAACGGATGAAGATTTTTACAGTACTGCCCATCAGAAGATCTTTGCCGGTATAATTTCCCTAAGTGAAAAAGGCGAACCGGTTGACCTGGTGACTTTATCTGAAGAGCTGCAGCGTAATCAATGCCTCGAAGATGTGGGGGGCAGGTCTTACCTGGTTACCCTGGCCAACGCGGTTCCGACTGCAGCTAATGTGCAGTACCATTCGCGCATTGTCAGGGAAAAAGCAATCCTGCGGGCCCTGATTCAAACGGCCACAGGAATAGTATCGCGTAGCTTTGAAGCCCCTTCCAATGTGGATGAATTCCTTGATGAGGCTGAGCAGTTGATTTTCGAAATAAGCCGCCGGGGCAAACAGCAGGGGTTCGCTTCAATTAAAGATGTCCTGGTCCAGGCTTTTGACAGCATCGAGAAGCTCTATGACGATAAAAAAGGGGTGACCGGCCTTTCTACCGGTTTTACTGATCTCGACAGGATAACATCCGGTTTTCAGAGCTCAGATCTGATTATCATTGCGGCCAGGCCCAGCATGGGTAAAACTACCCTGGCCTTAAATATGATGCAGCAAATGGCGGTAAAAGAAAAACTGCCGACCGCGTTTTTCAGCATGGAGATGTCCAAGGAACAGCTGGCGCAGCGCCTGCTTTGTGCAGAATCCCAGGTTGATGCCCAGAACATGCGGAGGGGATTCCTCAGCCAGGATGAATGGCAGAAACTGACAAGGGCTGTCGGGCCGCTCAGCGATTCCCCTCTTTACATTGATGATTCCGGCAGCTTATCTGTCATGGAGGTTCGGGCCAAAGCCCGCCGCCTCAAAGCCGAGAAAGGTTTGAAGGCAATATTTGTTGATTACCTGCAGTTAATGCGCGGGTTTGCCCGTTCTGAAAGCAGGCAGCAGGAGCTGTCCGAAATATCAAGAGCCCTGAAAGCTCTTGCCAAGGAATTGCAGGTTCCCGTAGTTGCCCTGTCCCAGCTGAGCAGGGCTGTAGAAAAAAGGCCCGACCGGCGTCCCATACTCAGCGACCTGATGGAGTCCGGGGGTATTGAAGCCAACGCCGACGTGGTTATGTTTATTTATCGCGAGTCGTACTATAACCGGGATACAGAGCAAGGCAATATTGCAGAAATCAGTATTGCCAAACAGAGAAATGGGCCAACGGGCCTGGTAGAACTTTATTTTCTTGATCGTTTTACAAAGTTTGCCAATATTGCCCGTGATGCAATTAAGGAAGAAGGTTAGAAATATATGGCCGCTAAAAGTTACGATGTAATTATTATCGGAGCCGGCCCGGCCGGAATATTTGCCGCATTGGAGTTGACAGCAAAAAGCAAAGCCACTGTTCTGATTATTGACAAAGGGCAGCCCCTGGAAAAGCGGCGTTGTAAAACGCAGGGAGAATACGGGCGCTGCCTGCGCTGCAATCCCTGTGCCATCACCTGTGGGTGGGGAGGGGCCGGAGCATTTAGTGATGGAAAACTGACCCTCACTTCTGCCTTTGGCGGCTTTTTGGATGAATACATCGATCCCGAAGCTGTTAATAAGTTGATTGGTGAGGTAGATCAGGTTTACCTGTCATATGGAGCCTCTGAAGTTGTTTACGGAACGGACCAGGAGGCGGTCAGGGATATAGAGCGAAGTGCAGCGGCAGCCGGACTGAGCCTGATCCCGGCAAAAATCAGGCACCTCGGCACTGAAAACTGCTACGGCGTTCTTAAAAAAATGCACCTGGCCCTGCTGGATCGGGTCGATATGCTTATGAATACAACAGTAGATCAGCTTATCAATAGGAATGGAAAGGTCATAGGCGTTAAGCTAAAGTCAGGGGAAGCCATAAAAGCTGATTACGTAATTTGCGGCCCGGGACGGGCCGGCGCTGAATGGATTCATACTGAATCTAAAAGGCTTGGCCTGAAGGGTGTCAACAATCCGGTCGACATAGGTGTTCGGGTGGAAGTGCCTGCGGTGATCATGGAAAAAATGACCAGCCAGATTTATGAATCTAAGCTGATCTATTTTACCAGGCACTTTGATGATCGGATTCGTACTTTTTGTATGAATCCTTATGGTGTCGTGGTAACTGAAGGCAATGAAGGCCTGGTAACCGTAAATGGGCATAGTTTTGCTGAAACCAGGACGAATAACACAAATTTTGCGCTTTTAGTCAGCAAAACATTTACCGAACCCTTTACCGAACCGATTCGATACGGGCGTTATATAGCCAGCCTGGCTAACATGCTTGGCGACGGAGTAATCGTTCAGCGGTTGGGTGATCTGCTGATGGGCCGGCGTTCAACCCCCGAACGGATTCGCCGCGGCCTGGTTAAACCTACCCTGTCGGAAGCAACTCCCGGTGACTTAAGCCTTGTTTTACCCTACAGGTATCTCCTGGGAATTATTGAAATGCTGGAAGCCCTTGATAAACTGGCCCCGGGTATTAATTCACGTCACACCCTGCTTTATGGCATCGAGGTTAAGTTCTATTCATATCGGCTATGCCTCAGCAAGAAGTTGGAAACTGACATTGAAAACTTATTTGCGGTCGGGGACGGGGCAGGAGTAACCAGGGGGTTAATCCAGGCATCTTCAACCGGTCTCCTGGCCGCCCGCGAAATTTTAAAGCGTCTCTAAGCCTGGCCGCAAAAAGAATGATTTTGCTGCCTTTGATCATCAAGATGGCGGCATGGATTATTTAACAAGATGCCCTTCTTAAATGGGGCCTGCGCATTAGCTGCCGTGCTTTTTTAAGTTTTGGCTGAACTTATAATAGTTTTGTATTGATCCGGAGGATCCGCCAAGGTCCGGATTTAAGCTTGCAGAGTCCTGATGCGATACTGTTGAATTGCTAAGTTTGATTTATAATATTAAACATGATATAATTTTTTCATTAACGGGTTGCCCAACAAGCGATACCGTTTTTTTGTTCACCACTACTTAGCGGCATTGTTAAAACTACTTACAGTCAGTTAATTTAGATCACCAAAATGTTAGAGAGAGTTAACGCGGAAGATGTTAGAGAGGCTAACGCGGACCGCCTGATGTAAGCTTAAAAATTATGGGCGGTGATCTTGAGTTGGGAGTTTGCTGACATCTTGCAATGCAGAAAGGATCATTCCAATGGAACCAAAGGCTGTCCAATTTGTGCCTGCAGGTAAGAAGCCCAAGGTAAAGAAGAAACGGTCCATGACTGTTAGTGTCCTCAGAAAGATAAAATTGTGGCTAAAAGCTAATAAATTAAGGTGCCCCCATTATCTCCTGGCGGCGTCTTTATTCCTGGTCTCCGCCCTGGCATTTTATAATTACATGAATAGTTTTGTCTATGTCGTTTTGATGGACGACCGGGAAGTAGGGGTCGTAAAAAACGCCGGGGAGTTTGAAACTTTTGTTGCTGACCTGACGGAGCGCTTAGGCGACCTGTATGGTATGCACATGGAGCCGGGTAAAAAAATTGCCCTGGTTAAAGAGTTCAGGCCTGAGAGCAGTTCTGAGACGGAAACCGTAAAAACTGCTGTTCGCCAGCAGATGACCCTGCGTACGGACGCATACATGATTAAGATTGACGGGGCGCCCCTGGTGCCGGTCAATTCAGAAACTGAACTTAATGAAATTGTCACAGCCCTGAAATCCGCATACATCAGCAACCAAAGCAGTGCCAGGCTGCTGGATTCTGTGATTGTTGAAGACCTGACCCTCGAGCCCTGCAGCGTCTGCCCTGACAATGTCTATACAGCCGAAGAAGTTGTTAAACTCCTTGTGGACGTTAATAACGCCGGGACTTTTCAGGCAGCTGCCCTGACCGAACCCCTTTTACGCGGATCACTGGACAATCGTCACAACTACGCCTTTATCAACTCTGCTTCACTGGTTCACTCCATTTCCGAAGATGAGTATCGCGATAACCATGATTTTGCGATTGAAAGTAATGGCGTAAATGTTAAAACCAGGGAAGAGGTTGTTGTGGTGGAAGATATTCCATTTGCCACTGAATACATTTACGATGAGGAAATGTGGACGGTTGAACATGAGGTAGAGACCCCCGGGCAGGAAGGCAAAAAAGAAATAACTTATCATATTACCCGTGAAAACGGCGTTGAAGTAGCCCGTACAAAGATTAATGAAGAGACGATTGAAGAGCCTGTGGCGCAGGTTGAAAAACATGGTACTGCCAAGGTTCCCTCTATTGGCTCCGGTCGGTTCATCTGGCCCGTGGAGAATGGCGGGGCAATAACGCCCGGCAGGGGCTTTAGTGCCTGGCACACCGGGATCGATATCAACGCTCCGGCCGGCACAAATATTCTGGCTGCCGATAGCGGAATTGTCTGGTTTTCCGGCCGGGGAGGGTCGCAGGGAAATTATATGATTATCTATCACGGTTCATACTGGAGCCTTTACCTGCATAATGAGGTTAACCTTGTTTCTGAGGGGGACCAGGTTGAAAAAGGCGAGGTCATCGGCAGGGTTGGTTCTACCGGCCGCTCTTCGGGACCTCATCTTCATTTTGAAATCCGCCTTGATGACGGGACCGGCGAATGGCACGGTTACTACCAGCATAAACCGATAGACCCGCTGCGCTTTTTTAACCCTTGAGTTCCAACACACGAAGTAACCGGCCCTTCTCCAGCTGGAGAAGGGTTTTTTTTGGCAGGGAAATAAACTTGCAGGGTTTTTGCCTGCTGAAGCGAAAGTTTTGTTTATCAACCGGATGGAGTGTCCTAAAAGTGACAGACAAGATTTTAGTAGTAGATGACGAAAAGCCAATTGTGGAAATTCTCAAATATAACCTGGAAAAAGAGGGTTACCGGGTGATTACTGCTTTTGACGGCGAAGCCGCGCTTCAAATGGCCGAGACAGAAAATCCTGATGTTATAGTTTTAGATATTATGCTCCCCGGCAAGGACGGCTTTACCGTTTGCCGTGAAATCCGCAAGCATCGCGACACCCCTATAATTATGTTAACAGCCAGGGAGATGGAAGTGGATAAGATCCTCGGCCTGGAACTGGGCGCTGATGATTACGTGACCAAACCTTTCAGTGCCAGGGAAGTTACAGCCAGGGTCAAGGCGATCCTGCGCCGCTCTGCAGTTAAAGAGAAAGGATCGGACCATAAAGGCAGTTTAACTGTTGGGACTATTACTGTAGACCGCGATGAGGTACAGGTTTATAATGAAGGGAGCCCTGTAGAGTTGACACTGCGCGAGTTTAACCTGCTGGTCTACATGATGATGAAACCAGGTTATGTCTACAGCCGTGAGCAGCTGTTAAACCAGGTGTGGGGTTATGATTACATAGGTGATGATCGGACGGTGGATGTCACAGTCCGCCGCCTGCGGGAAAAGCTGGAGCAGAATCCGGCCAAACCTGATTACATACATACAAAAAGGGGTGTCGGCTATTTCTTTAGGCGGAGGTAAACTATTTAACAGCCTCCAGTGGAAAATTATATTTATCTATATCATGCTAATCCTCTTTTCACTGCAGTTAATCAGCGTATACCTTGTTCAATCACTGGAGCAATACTATCTTCGTAACTATAAAGACAGTCTGGAGAACCAGGCCAGGCTTCTTTCTGTTTTTATGCAGCCGGGAATCGGCGAGGGGCAGCTCTGGGTGGAAGATACAGTAAGTCTGGCCCGCGACTTCAGGGATCTGCATGAAATGGAAATTATCATACTGGACAATTATGCCAATGTGATCGGTGCATCAGGCAGCCAGGCGCTGATTGGACGGCGCCTGATTCGCGATGAGATAACCCGGGCCTTAGCCGGCAATTTAAGCGATGAGGTTCGTTTCGATACTGTCAGCCAGGAGAGGCGCTATTACCTTGCCTTCCCTATCGTAAATGAGCAGAGCACGATCGGGGTCATTTACTTGAGCGGCTCCCTCCAGTCTGTTGATGACACGCTGAATGAAGTAAAAACAATCTTGCTCTCCGGGGTGGGGATCGCCCTTGCCGTTAGTTTCTTGCTGGGGATTGTTCTGACCAAAACAATAACAACACCGATCAGTGATGTGACTGACCAGGCATATTATATGGCCCGCGGAGACTTTTCACGCAAAATCAAAGTCCAGACTGCTGATGAAATAGGGCGGCTGGGCGAAACATTTAACTATCTGGCCGATCAGTTGAGCTATACGATCAATGAGATGTCTTCCGAAAAAAGCAAGGTCGAGGCGATCATTAACAATATGAGCGACGGGATAGTTGCTCTGGATGGCAAAGGAAGCCTTATCCAGGTTAACCCGTCGGCAAAGCGCCTGATTAATAAACTTCGTTTAAAAGTGCCCGATTTGAACCGTTCCGGTTTTAGCCTGCTGCGAAACCTGATTGGCGCAGATGAAATGCGCCGGTTTATCCGGCGCCAAAAACCGCTGACCGCTGAAATCTCAAGCCTATCCCCAGAGGTAACGATTGAGGTGAAAATTGCCCCGTTCAAAGTTGACAGGGGTAAACTTGACGGAACATTAATTGTCCTGCATGATATAACCCGGGAGAGAGAGCTGACCAGGCGCCAGGAAGAGTTTGTGGCAGATGTTTCCCACGAACTCAGGACGCCCCTGGCCACAGTTAAAAGCTATATAGAAACACTGCTGGACGGTGCTGCCGAGGAGCCGGAAACCCGCAGCCGTTTTCTTAATGTCCTGACCGTGGAAACAGATCGAATGGTTACAATGGTTAAAGACCTGCTCGTATTATCCCAGATGGATTCGAGCCAGGCATACTGGCAGAGGAGTGAAGTGGATCTGCAGGAGCTTGTCAGTGAGGCTGTCGGGCAGCTCAGGCAAAAACTAAAAGTGCAGTTTCCAGGAATCAGGGTAATAATTGACCCCGCCTGCACAACAGTTTACGCTGATCGGGATAAAATAATGCGTGTTTTTTCGAACCTTTTAAACAATGCGGTTAAGTATACTCCTCCAGACGGTGAAATCATTATCAGGGCTGAAGTGGAGGACAAGCAGGCGAAGGTTTTAATCGAAGACACAGGTAGCGGAATTCCTGAAAGTGAACTGCCAAGGGTTTTTGAACGGTTTTACAGGGTAGAAAAAACACGCAGCCGCGATTTTGGCGGAACCGGGCTTGGCCTCTCGATAGCCCGTAAAGTGGTCGAGGCCCATGGTGGTATAATATGGATAGAGAGTAAGCCAGGGTCAGGGACAAAAGTTTTCTTTACCCTGCCCGGACCTGTCAGCGAAGAAGGTAGGTCAACATGATGGAAAAAGTTAAAAGTGCACTGCTTTTTTTTCTGGTAGGCCTGAGCCTGCTTTTAACCTACCAGTTATGGTACGGGGAAAAACCGGCCCAGCTGGTTGAAGAAGATATTTATGAAAGAATCCTGGTTGAGGAGCCACGTTCCCTGGAAAATGTCCTGACACCGGGCCATATTGTGCTGCGCGCTGAAGAAGGGTCGTACATTTTTAAAAAAGGGGAAGCAAAATACGATAGCCTGTGGGATACTTTATCGTTAATCCTGCAGCAGATTAGATTTGATGCAGCTATGGAAGAAGAAGCGCTGCCTGAGGATTCTGTAAAGGTTTTGGCCTTTTACCTGGATCCGGTACTTCCTGTCGGCGAAGAGCTGCCCTGGCTTCCTGATGCCGCGTATACCGAAGTTAGCATGATTGAAGTTTATTCGAACGAGAGCCAAAAATGGCTGGCGCTGGCTGAGGCCGGCAGTAACAATGAAATTTACCTGCAGCTGTCTTCAGCAAGAGCAGCGGTTTTCAGTGAAATGCTGGAGGAAGTTTCTTTGGCAGGCAAAACGCTGTATACTGTACTATCAGCAGAACAGCAGGATCAGCAACTCAAATCCGGGTTAGAAATAAGTGGAAACATCTATGTGCCACTGGAACCTGTTTACATGGATGAGCTGAACCTGAGAGCTGAAGATATCGACCGGAGTTTAATCCTGAAAACATTTTTTGTGGATTATAACATGGCCCGGATCATCGAAGAGAAAGATGGGGGTTTAATCTATACTGATGGTGACAAAGGGCTGCGTTTAACCAGCACCGGCCTGGAATATTCTTCACCCCAGAAGGAAGAAGGGCAGGTTACTGCAGCATACCCGGACGCCCTGTTTAACAGCAGCAGTCTAATCAGCTACCATGGAGGGTGGCCGGAAAGCCTTCGCCTGGAAGAGCTTAACCTGTCGGGGTGGGGCAGGGCAGTATATTACAACGCGAAATGGAATATGTATTACAACGGTTTCCCAATCTTTACCCGTCAACCGACGAGGGCGTTGTTTAACGATAACGGGTTAATTCATTACAACCGTTCCATATTTGTCCCCGGCGATTTTACTCCGGAAGACAGGGAACAAAAACCTGTTGCAGCATGGAACGATGCACTTGATGCAGCGGTCTACTTATTGAATGAGCAGGCGCCCGAAAGTGGAAATATCATGCGACTCGAGGAATTGTGCCTGGGCTATGCAGTCCGTGACTTATCTAATGGTTACAGGGGACAGCCGGTATGGCGGATAAAGATTAACGGAAAGGCTTATATTTTAGATGCATATCAGCTTGAGCCTATCAGGGGGGAGGATCTTTTGTGAACCTTGGCCGCGCCAAGTCGATTCTAATAATTGCTTTTGCCGGTTTAAACCTCTTTCTCGGCTACCATCTTTTTTGGCCTGATTTCGGCCGTATGACCAGGGTTGCCGTAACTGCTGAGGATTTGCAGGCCACAGAGGTTATGCTCAGCGAAAACAACTATTTTCTCCAAACAACCCTCAGCCGGTCTGTTCATGTCAGCGATTTTCTGACCGTAGAGCCAGCCCGGAGCTTTCAGGGCGAAGTCCTGCAGGAATTTATCAAAAAAGGGGCTCATGTCGTTGAATCTGATAATGCAACTGCTTACAGGGCAGACAATGAGACAGCCGTCGTCTATTCAAGCGGCCTGATCCGGGTGATCTATGAACCGGGCGTAAGGCTTGTCGAAGATGCAGCCGGCATCGAGGCGCACAGGTTAACCGAGCTGGTCGATAATTTTATTGAGGAAGAGAAGCTAATGCCTGAAGGAGCCGTTTTCGATTATATGGAAAAGAGCGATGCCGGTTTTATCAACTTTAATTATTACCAGGTATATCAGGAAATGCCGATTTATGCGGGCCAGCTGAAAGTAATTCTTGAAGCGGGCGAAGTTAATATAATTGAGATATACTGGCTGAACCCGGTTGACAGGCTGCCCCTGAGAGAAATGAAAGTGATTTCGGCCGCCGAGGCTTTGCAGAACCTTGTCGACAGGCTGGGGCCTAGTCCTGTGCCGAGAGATATCGAGGCGATAAAGCTGGGTTATTTCAGCGGAGAGTATGATGCTGAAAAATGGGAGATCCCTCCGGTTTGGCGAATTGAGCTCGACGGAAATGACCGGCATTATATCAATGCTTTTACAGGCAATATCGAACAGGATACTATTATACCGGAACAGCTTCCCTAGTTATTTTTAGAAAGTAGCCGGGATTCGGAAAGTATCTGACTTAAGCACCTACGGGAGGTCATCATGGAAAAATTTATTGTAAAGGGCAAAACAGCCCTGTCAGGCAGCGTAAAAATAAGCGGTTCAAAAAACTCTGCGGTAGCACTGCTGCCGGCGTCAGTTATGACTTCAGAAACCGTTTGCCTTGAGAATTTGCCTGATATTACAGACGTTCGGACAATGATTGAAATACTGGAAAATCTCGGGGTTTCCATCCGCAGGCGTGGAAGGGATTCCCTGGAGCTCACCCCGGGCAGCATTTCTAAAATTGCCCCTTCTTACGAGCTTGTTAAAAAAATGCGAGCCTCTTACTACTTTATGGGCAGTCTCCTGGCTCGTTTTGGCAGGGCGGAGGTGCCTATCCCGGGAGGTTGTGATCTCGGACCAAGGCCGATAGATCAGCATTTAAAGGGTTTTACGGCCCTGGGGGCGGACATTAACATTGAACACGGCATGATCAAACTTACTGCCCAAAAATTAACCGGTGCCCGCGTGTACCTGGATGTCGTCAGCATAGGGGCAACCATAAACCTGATGCTGGCTGCCGCTGCCGCAGAAGGCAGGACAATCCTGGAAAATGTGGCCAAGGAACCTGAAATTGTCGACCTGTCTAACTTTCTGAACGCGATGGGAGCATCAGTCAGGGGAGCAGGGACTGATGTCATAAGAATAGATGGGGTTAAAAAGTTCAAAGGTGCTGTGCACACTGTAATTCCTGATCGGATTGAAGCCGGAACATTTATGATGGCTGCAGCAGCCACAAGGGGCCGTGTAACCGTGGAGGATGTTATTCCGAAGCACCTTGAGGCGATAACTGCAAAAATCAGGGAAATAGGAGCTAAAGTTGAGGTTGACCCTGAAAAAATTACTGTCGATGGAACGGCCCCGCTGGTGTCGTCAGATTTAAAAACGTTTCCCTATCCGGGCTTTCCGACGGATCTTCAGCCGCCGGGCATGGTACTGCTTACAGCAGCCGAAGGCCTCAGTGTAATAACAGAAAATGTTTTTGACGGCCGCTATAATCATGTCAATGAATTGAAGAGAATGGGGGCCCGGATCAAAGTTGAAGGGCGAACCGCCCTGATTGAGGGTGGTATGCCCCTGACCGGAGCTCCTGTCGCGGCGCCTGATTTAAGGTCGGGCGCAGCGCTGATAATTGCCGCGCTAACTGCTGACGGCGAAAGCCAGATCAGTGCTGTGGATCATGTAGACCGGGGCTATGATAACTTTGAAGGTAAGTTGACAGGCCTGGGAGCCTCCATCTATCGCACAGCTGATGAAAGCTACGACCGGCAATCAGGCAAAGTTGACTGACGTAATATACCTGTAAAGCCTGCCGACAGGCAGTATCTTTACGGTGCGAGGTATATGAGATAAACTATACAGGAGAGGAGGTATTTCTCAATGAAACAACATCATGGCCACTATACAAGTTCGAATCGCGGTGGGTTCTGGTCTTTTATCGGCTACCTTTCATTTGGGGTCCTTGGCATTCTTCTAGGAGCTGCCCTGGTTTACGGGTTGTTTGTTTTTATCCTGGCCCCTGATATAGATGAGCTTCCATTGGAAGCCGCGGATGATGAGCCGGTAGCGGTTGCACCCGGAGAGCAACCTGCTGCAGGACCCTGCTTGATCGATGTTGCGGAAGAAGTTATGCCTGCAGTTGTCGGTGTAAGCAGGCAGGTTTATGTGGACCGCTTTGGTGAAGAACGTCTCGAGCCTGCCGAATCGGGTTCAGGAGTGCTGATTTCAACTGACGGCTATATAATTACAAATCACCATGTCATTGAAAATGCAGACAACATTTCGATTCTGCTGCCGGACAGGGGACGCTATGAAGCCGAGCTTGTAGGCGAGGATGTTTTAACCGATCTGGCCCTGCTTAAGATAGATGAGACCGGGCTGACTGCCATGGCGCTTGGCGATTCAGGCAGTTTGAGGGTCGGGGAAACAGTGGCTGCAATCGGCAACCCGCTCGGTTATTTTCAACAGACGGTTACCGCAGGAATTGTCAGCGCTGTAGATCGTCAGGTCAGGCTTCCCGGAGGCAATTATGCATATTCATTTGTGCAGACCGATGCCCTGGTTAACCCCGGAAACAGCGGCGGCCCGCTTGTAAACCTGGACGGTGAAATTATCGGTATTAACACGGCCAAGATATCGCTGATGGGCGTCGAGGGAATTGGCCTTTCTATTCCCAGCAATACCGTACGCAGGGTAATGGATGATTTAATGGAGCACGGCCGGGTAATCAGGCCGCACCTTGGTGTGATAATTGATGATTGGCCGTTGTATAGTGATGAAGCTCCTGATCAGGGCGTCCTGATTATTGAAGTTGTCCCTGACAGCGCTGCCGATGAAGCCGGGCTGCAGGCCGGAGACGTAATTGTTGCGATGGATGACCGCGATATTAATTACCTGGCCCAGCTCTTCGATCGCTTGCTGGACTACCATCCGGGCGATACTCTTATAGTTGCCTTTTACCGTGACGGTGAGAGGATGAGCGTTGAGGTTACCCTTGATGAGCGGCCGGAAGAATGGGAATGGCAGGAAGATATAGAGCCTGATGATTGGGAACCCGAACCCGGTGAGCCTGAATTTGAAGCCCCGGAAAATGGGGAGACTGAAGAAGACTCGGATCAATAAAACGGAGGCTTAGCATTGCGCCTGCTCTTTGTTTTTGTTGACGGGGTTGGTCTGGGAAAAGAACAGCAGGACAACCCCTTTTATGTAAACGAGACGCCCGGATTAACAAAGATCCTTGATGGCAAGCGGTTGACCTGCGCGTCAGCCGGTCATGCCGGCTGCAAGGCATCCCTGGTAGGGCTGGATGCCGCCCTTGGTGTTCCGGGCCTCCCGCAAAGCGCAACCGGCCAGGCTTCTATTTTTACCGGTGTAAATGCGCCTGCCATTTTAGGCTGCCATTTAAACGGTTACCCGGAAATCAGGCTGAGAAGGCTGCTGTCCGCCAAAGGCATCTTTCGCCAATTGAAAAAGAAGGGTAGAAAAGTAATCTTTGCCAATGCCTACAGGCCAATGTTTTTCCAAATGCTGAACAGGGGCCTGCCCGGTAACCGCTATTCCTGTTCAACCCTGGTTACCTATTACGGAGGCCTGCCCTTTTATGGCCTGAGTGACTTAAAAGAGGGACGGGCCCTGTATATGGATATCACAAATGATATTTTACGGCGGATGGGCTTTAACCTGCCGTTAATCACTCCTGAAGAAGGAGCCGGTCGTCTGGTTGCAATTAGCAAAAACTATGATTTCTGTCTTTTCGAATACTTTCTCAGTGATCTTGCCGGGCATATGGCTGACCGGGTTGAAGCTGCCCGTGTGATTGCCATCCTGGATCGTTTTATCGGCACCCTTGCCGACTTGATCGATCCTGATCAAACAATGCTCCTGGTCTCCAGTGACCACGGCAACCTGGAGGATGTTTCCGGAAGGGGCCACACCTATAATCAGGTCCCGGCCCTGCTGGTGGGAAACAGGGTGCTGCGCAGTTACCTTGAACCAGGCCTAACAGATTTAACAGACCTGCTGCCTGCAATTTGCAAAACCATCGACTGGGAGAGCGCCGCAAAAGGCCGATAATACCTGAATAAATCCCAGCGGTCGGTTTAAGTGAAAGGAAGTGCCTCGTGAGAGTTAAGGCAATCACGGTAAGTATGTTTGCCACAAATAGTTACCTTGTTTCCTGTCCCGAGACGAATGAAGCTGTCGTAATTGATCCTGGCGCAGAAGGCAAAAAAATTGCCGATACTATTAAAACTCTACAATTAAGGATAAACTGTATCATTAATACCCATGGACACATTGATCATATAGGTGCAAATGGAAAGCTTCGAGAAGAATTTGGAGCCCCGGTTTTGCTTAATGCAAAAGATTTAGAACTTTATAAAAACCCCGGTTTTGGTTTGAAACTGGTTCTGCGCAAACAGCCTCACCCGGACAAGTTTATCGGGGAAGGCGATCGGGTTAACTTTGGGAGCTGTACCCTGGGAGTTATTGAAACGCCCGGCCATACGAAAGGCGGAATATGTCTCATGACCGATTCTGCAGTATTTTGCGGAGACACCCTTTTTGCCGGATCGGTCGGGAGGACTGATTTGCCCGGAGGTTCATACAATGACCTCATGGAAAGCATTAATCGGAAACTTCTGGTTTTAGACCCCGCGACAGTGGTTTATCCGGGGCACGGGCCGGCAACCACAATAGGCGCGGAGGCCGGGAGCAACCCCTTTATTATAAACCGTGACTTTCGTTGAGCGAAGAAATTAGACTTTCGGCCGGGAAGTCGGGAATATTAAACCCGGTTAGCAGGAATATTGTTATCTGTAGCGAATATAAGATACCGAAAGATATTAATATACCGGTTAATCCTTTATGCAGCTTAATATCCTGAAGTTTTATCGTGTTGGTTTTATAATTTATCTATCCCCCTTCATAAAGGAAATCAAGGTTGACATTGCCGATTAACGCAATATTATAAATCTGCTTCAATACTAAATAGTTTCATACCCCGGGAGCAAAATGGTCAATCCATGGATACAGTTTCTTCTATGTGCGGTACTCATAATTTTTGCGGGAACCAAGCTGACCAAAAACGCGGCTGTCGTTGCAGAAAATACTGGAATTGGCACGGCCTGGATTGGGGCGCTTATGCTGCCGCTGGCTACGTCACTTCCGGAACTGGTAACAACAATAAGGGCAGTATCTATAGATGCTCCTGACCTGGCGCTGGGCAATGTCCTGGGCAGCTGTCTTTTCAACCTGTCCCTGCTCGCCGTGATAGATATTGTTTCAGGCAAAGGGCCGATGACCGCCCGCCTTAACCAGGGACACATTATCACAGCCTCCCTGAGCATAACCACTATTTGCCTTGCTTCCATTGCAATGCTCGGTATTGTCTACGTTCCTGTTGGTTGGGTTGGCATGGAAACCCTCCTCATAGCGGTTGTTTTCATTTACGGTAACAGGCTTTTATATCGCTATGAACGCAGAAATCTCTTCCGGCCGGGAGGCGCAGAAGAGATGCATACTCCCGGTGTCACTGTTTCTACGAGACGCGCATTGCTGAACTTTGCCCTGGCAGCCGTGTTAATAATTGCAGCAGGGGTTCTGGTGACCGATGCATCCGACCGGATTGCCCTGGAAACCGGTTTGGGCCATACATTTGTCGGTTCAATATTTTTGGCAGTCAGCACATCGCTTCCCGAAACAGTTACAACCTTTTCGGCCGTGCGGATGGGCTATCTTGATATGGCGGTTGCCAATGTTTTCGGGGCGAATTTTATGAACCTGTTTATTGTTTTCCTGGCGGATCTGTTTTATCTGCCGGAACCGCTGCTCTATAACGTTTCAGGTAGTCACCTTGCTTCAGCGCTGATAGTGATCCTGATCACTACAACGATCATCTTTGGCATGGTCTACCGTTCAGAAAAGAAGATTGGCCGTATAGGATTTGATACATTACTGGTGCTGGCAGGCTACTTTACCGCAGCCTACCTGCTATTCAGGTCCGGTGGTAATTAACAAAAGGTGGTGGATGGTTTTGGATACAGAAAAATTAAAAACAATGACTTTGAATGACTTGCACCGTTTGGCTAAGGAGCATGAAATTAAAGGGCAGTCTACTATGCGCAAGCAAGAGTTGGTGGAAACGCTGACCAGGCTGTTTTCTGAAAATGGCGAACAGCACAGCGCCTCAGGGATGCTTGAGATCATGTCGGACGGCTTTGGGTTTTTGCGGCGGAAAAAATATTATTTTTCTGAAGATGATATATATATATCCGCTTCACAGATCCGACGCTTCAACATGCGGACGGGTGATATAATCACAGGCCGCATTCGTCCTCCCAAGGACAATGAAAGGTACTACGCCTTATTACAGGTTGAGCAAATTAACGGAGAAGAACCGGATCGCCTGGCCAACCGTAAAAATTTCCGAAACCTGGTCCCGATCCATCCCGAAGATGTTATTCGAATGGAAACTAAACAGAACATACTTTCCACCAGGATTATTGACCTGTTAGTACCCGTCGGCAAGGGACAGAGAGGCCTGGTTGTATCGCCGCCAAAAGCAGGGAAAACTATGCTGCTTAAACAGCTGGCAAATAGTATATCTGTTAACCACCCTGAAATCGAGCTGATTATACTGCTTATTGATGAAAGGCCTGAAGAGGTTACCGATATGGAGCGTAGTGTCAATGCCGATGTGGTTAGTTCAACCTTTGATCAGAAGCCCGAAAACCACATCCATATTGCCGAATTGGTCCTTGAAAGGTCACAACGTCTTGTTGAGCAGGGGCGTGATGTGGCGGTTCTGCTTGACAGCATAACCAGGTTGACCAGGGCATATAACCTGGTTATACCGCCCAGCGGCAGAACTCTTTCCGGCGGTATTGACCCGGGCGCTTTTTACAAACCGAAACGTTTCTTCGGAGCGGCGCGAAATATTGACGGTGGAGGCAGTCTTACTGTGCTGGCAACTGCGATTGTTGATACGGGCAGCCGAATGGACGACGTGGTTTATGAAGAATTCAAAGGCACAGGCAACATGGAGCTGCACCTTGATCGGCGCATCGCCGAGCGCAGGATTTTCCCTGCCATGGATATTTCCAGGTCCGGAACCCGCCGTGAAGAGCTTTTGCTTGATGAACGCAAAATAGAGCTGATGTGGGCGCTCAGAAAAGCAATGGGCAGCAGCACCAGTGTCGAATTTCTTGAAGCTCTGATGGACAGGCTCAGAAAAACAAAGTCAAACGAAGAATTTTTAAGCAACATGCATACCATGTAATTTATTCCGCCGCCGCTTGAATCACGGCGCTGTGCTGTTGCAGAATGTAAGACAATATGTTATTATTTGTTATTAGGAGTGAAGAAGGAGGTTGAAACGAATGAAAACTGATCTGCATCCAAAATATCACCGTACCATAGTCAGTTGTGCGTGCGGCGAAACTTTTGAAACAGGTTCCACCAATGAAACCCTGAAAGTGGAAATATGTTCGAAGTGCCATCCCTTTTTTACCGGAAAACAGAAGTTTGTTGATACCGGAGGACGTGTTGAGCGCTTTAAGCGCAAATACGGAATGTAAGCCAGGGAGCAGGGCATAAGTGCTCTGCTCCTTTTTCGTCCGACAGGAATAATTAAATTTTGTCTGTGAAAGTGGTTTTTTTTTGAGGTGACCCTAAATGCATGAAAAATTGGAAGCTATTGAACAGCGTTATAGTGAGCTTGAGCAACTGCTCAGCGATCCAAACGTAATGGATAAGCGCGAAGAATGGCTGAACATGTCGCGAGAGATGGCGGCAATATCGCCGATAGTTGAACTTTACCGCCGTTTAACTGAGATTGAACGCGAAATTCAGGAAGCTGAAGAGATGCTTGCTGACAGTTCAGAAGATGAGATGTCCAACTACCTGCGCTCAGAAGTTGATTCGCTGGCGGCAGAAAAAGATAAATTAGATGCTGAGCTAAAGGAGCTTCTCCTGCCCAGGGATCCTTATGATGACAAGAGTGTTTTTATCGAAATAAGGGCCGGAACCGGCGGTGATGAAGCGGCACTGTTTGCTGCCGACCTGTTAAAAATGTACGCCCGGTTCGCGGAGAACAAGAACTATAAAGTGGAAATTGTTGATTCCCATCCTACCAATATTGGCGGCTACAAAGAGGTTATCCTCGGGGTGGAGGGAAAAGGCGCTTATAGTTACCTGAAATTTGAAAGCGGGGTTCACCGGGTTCAGCGTATACCGTCTACCGAATCAGGCGGACGTATTCACACCTCTGCCGCTACGGTAGCGGTCCTGCCCGAGGTTGAAGATGTAGAAGTGGACATTAACCCTCAGGATCTGAGGGTAGACACATTCTGCGCAACCGGCCCGGGGGGGCAGAGCGTCAATACCACGCAGTCCGCTGTAAGGATTACCCATTTGCCCTCAGGGGTTGTCGTCAGCTGCCAGGATGAAAAGTCACAGCTTCAAAACAAAGAAAAAGCCCTGCGGATCCTGCGCAGCAGGCTTCTTGATAAATATATCTCGGAACAAACCGCCGAGTTAGCCGAAACACGTAAGACCATGGTCGGCAGCGGGGATCGCAGTGAGCGAATCCGGACCTACAATTATCCGCAGAACAGGGTTACCGATCATCGTATTAATCTGACCCTGCATAAGCTTGATCTGGTTCTGAACGGGGATCTTGATGATCTTGTCGAAGAGTTAATTGCCAATGAGCGATCAGAAAAACTAAAAGAAACGGGAGCATAAAAGCCGTTGACGATTATAACGATTGAAGAAGCCCTGCAGCGGGCTTCTTTTTGCTTGAAAAAAGCAGGGATTGCCCAACCGCGGGAAGAGGCGGAAACGCTGCTGGCCTATCTGCTGAAACGCGACCGCCTGCAGCTATTTTTAAAAAGGTCTGAGGAACTTGAACCCGAAATTTATGCGACTTTTGAGGAAGCGCTTCATGACAGGTGTAATCAAAAACCGCTGGCCTATATAACAGGAGAAAAACATTTTTACGGTAACCGCTTCAAAATCAGCAAAAGTGTCCTGATCCCCCGACCGGAAACAGAGCTGATAATTGATCGGGCCCTGGCTTGGTATAAATTGCAGGCTGCAAAAGGCCACACAGATCTTAAGGGCGTCGATCTCGGGACGGGAAGTGGGGTGCTGGCGGTTACAATGGCCCTGAAGATGCCCCTGCTTGAAGTCTGGGCCGTGGATCTCTCGGGGGAGGCATTAAAACAGGCCCGTATAAACGCAGTCGGTCTCGGGGTTCTTGAAAAAATAAAATTTTTCGAGGGAAATTACTTTTCAGCTCTGCGGGGTGCAGAACCGCGTCCGCAATTTAACCTTGTGGCTTCCAACCCGCCGTATGTGAGCCGGCAAGAGATGAAGAGGCTTCCGCGGGGGATTAAAGAATATGAACCATTTGATGCCCTCTGTGGGGGCGAAGACGGGCTCGACAGTTACCGGATTATTCTCAGGGAGCTGCCCGAACATATCAGTCAGCCCTGCCTTGTACTTTTCGAGTTCGGGGCCGGCCAGAAAGAACCCCTTGAAGAACTGGTCCAGACAACGGGCCTTTTCAACACCATAACCTGGCATTGCGACCTGGCCGGGCATCCACGCGTATTTGAGGGGGAAATCCGGCAGGCAGGGCTGAGCACCCGGCAGTGAACTGCCGGCGGCTGGCAAAGCCTGAAAAGATGGAGAAGCCCGCTTGATGCTGCTGCCTGTTACACAGCTGCCCGTTTAAGCGAAAAGCTCATCCCCGTTCGCTGAAAACTAATTCAGTCTTTTCCCGGTTGAAGTAATAGTCAGCTTGCCATGCTTGACCCCTTTGACCCCAATCAGCCGGCCTGACAGCTCTTTTGCCTCAGAGGCTTTGCCTTTTATGACCATAACTTCCAGGCAGTGGTCATGCTCCAGGTGCACATGCATCACCGAAATGATCATATCGTGATGGTCGTGCTGCAGTTCCAGCAGCAGATCGCTCAGGCCCCTGACATGGTGGTTATAGATAATTGTAATGGTTCCGGCAACTTCTTCGTCATCCTGAGACCAGTCCAGTTCAACGAGTTGATTGCGTATTAAATCCCTGATCGCTTCTGAGCGGTTAGGGTAGCCGCGCTTGACAATTTCATGATCAAGCCTTCCCAAAAGGTCTTTTTCCATTGAAATGCCGAAACGAATTAAATCTGTCACCATGATTCACCTCCGTTTAGCTAAAATTATTATAGCATAACATGATTGCAGGCAGGGCAGTATAAGCTGTTCAGTGTGTCTGTAAGTAGATTTCTGCCGGATCGTACCGGCGGCAGGGCCTGATTTTTAAAAAATTAGAGAATAAAAATTGAAAATAACGATGCGATACCTTATAATGTGTTAAGTAAGGACAGTGCTCTGAAAATAACCCTTTTTATGGAGGGTCAACTTATTGTTCTGGGATATAGCCTTTAGCGCTCTCGGCGGCCTGGGTCTTTTTTTGTTCGGCATTCAAATTATGGCCTCCGGCATGCAAAAAGCGGCAGGCGATAGTTTTCGCCGAATACTTGAAGTGTTGACTAACAAGCCGGTCCTGGGTGTGCTAACCGGAGTATTGGTTACTATTCTGGTCCAGAGCAGCAGTACTGCCTCGGTAATGGTAGTTGGCTTCGCTAACGCCGGGTTAATGAATCTTTCCCAGGCCGTCAGTGTAATTATCGGGGCCAATATCGGGACAACAGTTACAGCACAGATCATTTCTTTTGATATCGGGGTTATTGCTTATCCCGCTATCGGTATCGGTTCCCTGTTAAACTTTTTTGGACGCCGTCGCTTTCACCGCTACATCGGGCAGACAGTGCTCGGTTTCGGTTTGCTTTTTCTCGGCATGACAACAATGTCTAGCGGTATGATGCCGCTAAGGGAATTTGACGCTTTCCATAATATGCTGGTGCAGTTCAGCGCCTACCCCATTCTGGGCATTCTCGCCGGTGCAGTATTTACAGCGCTTATTCAAAGCAGCAGTGCGGCAACCGGCGTTATTATTGCTATGACCCTGCAGGATTTGATTCCTTTTGATGCTGCTGTGCCCCTGATCCTGGGAACGAACATCGGGACCAGCATCACTGCCATCCTGGCCAGTATAGGCGCAAACGTGGCTGCCCGCAGGGCTGCTTATGCCCACGTGCTGTTCAATGTTCTAGGAGTAATCATAGCTCTTGCGATCCTGGGCCCTTTTACCGACCTGATTTTGCAGACGGCCTCTACTGTCCCGCGGCAGGTAGCTAACACGCACACCGCCTTTAACCTTCTAAACACTCTTGTTTTTATCATATTCCTGAAATACTTTACCCGTCTCATAGTCTATATTGTGCCAGGTGAAGATGAAAAGATGGATTTCGGTCCTAAATACCTTGATAAACGAATCCTGAAAACTCCTGCAGTGGCGCTCGGAGGCGCCAAGCAGGAGCTTTTGCGCATGGCCGGTATTGCCCGGGAAATGCTTGACGAATCAATGGATGTGTTTTTAAAGAATGATCTGAAAAAAGTTAAACATATCGTTCAGATGGAAGAACTGGTTGACGGGCTCGAAAAAGAAATTAATGTCTACCTCTCCGATCTTTCACAGCACTCCATGTCCCAGCAGCAGACTAAGCTAATCGGCAACCTGATGTCATCGGCAAATGACCTGGAACGGATTGGCGATCATGCTGAGAACATCATGCAGCTGGGTGAAATGAAAACCGAGGAGCGTTTGCCTTTTTCCAATACAGCGCTGGATGAAATCTGCGAATTTTACGGCAAGATAAAATTAATGTTGGAGGAAGCAATTATTGCCTTCGAGACTGATGACCCTGAACTGGCCGAACGGGTAGCCCTTCAGGACGATGAGATAGATGCCCGGGAAAAAGCGCTTCGAAATGAGCATATTGAGCGTATTAATACAAAGAAATGTTACCCTTCAGCCGGCGTTATTTACCTGGATCTGCTGAGCAACCTTGAGCGGGTTGCCGATCATGCCAAAAACATCGCCGAGTTAGTCCTCGAAGATAAGCCAGGATCTTAAAATATTTCCACCGGAAAGAAGAGGAAAGGTTCATGGACCGTACAATGATCCCGGTTAAACGGACACTGCTGCTGGATGATAGCAGAAGTTCTGTTTACAAGGCTGCAAAGATCATAAGGCAGGGTGGTTTGGTCGCTTTCCCGACAGAAACAGTTTACGGCCTGGGTGCTTCAGCCGCAGATGCTGATGCGGTTAAGAAAATATTTACTGCAAAAGGTCGTCCTCCCGATAACCCCCTGATTGTCCATATTTCCAAAAAGAATCAACTGGCAGATGTGGCCCGCAGTATACCTGATGTTGCGGGAGAGCTTATCGATAAATTTTGGCCCGGCCCGTTAAGCCTGGTCCTGCAGAGGTCTGAAAATATTCCCCCCGTGGTCAGTGCCGGTCTTTCGACAGTTGCTGTCCGGATGCCTGATCACCAGGTTGCTCTTGACCTGATCAGTTTTTCAGGGGGGCCGATAGCTGCCCCGAGCGCAAACAGATCGGGAAGGCCCAGCCCGACAAGCTACAGGCATGTCTTAGAAGATCTCTCCGGTCGCATTGATGCGGTGATCAGAAGCTCTGTCTGTGTGATCGGGGTTGAGTCAACAGTCCTTGATTTAACCGGTTCCCAACCGTGTATCCTTCGACCCGGGGGTCTGTCCCGTGAAGATTTGGAAGCAGCTTTAGGCTGCCCGGTATCCCTGGCAGGGCCGGGAGGCGGCCTTGATTTGCCGGCGTCTCCGGGCATGAAATACCGCCACTATTCGCCTTCAGCGCCCCTAATCCTGGTGGTCGGCCCTGTCGGGAGGCGGAAGCAGTTAGTTAATTTCCTGGTTTACAGGTACCAAAGAAAGGGATTTACAGTAGGTTTGTTGAACCTTTCTTCCCAGGGAAGTTTAAAGTGGGAAGTTGATCCCGAACAGTTTGCCGCACACCTTTATCGCCTTCTGCGCCGCCTCGATGAAGAGGGGGCTGGTGTGATCCTGGCTGAAGAAATTGAAACCGAAGGCCTCGGCCTGGCGGTAATGAACCGTCTCAGGAAAGCAGCCTCGCGCGTGATAAGGGTCTAAGTTTATAATGGAGGTTAGTAATGTTAAAAATACTTTTCGTTTGCACAGGGAATACCTGCCGCAGTCCGCTGGCCGAAGCTCTATTAAAAAAAGAGCTGGTTACGACCAGCCTGCCTTTTGACGTCGAAGTTTCATCCGCCGGCTTATCTGCCATGGCGGGTGCAAAAGCTTCTGAGCCGGTCAGAAAATTCTTTGGCAGCGACTACCCCGGCCTTAACAAACACCATTCGCGGGTACTTGACTATGACCTGATCGATGACTCGGATATGATCCTGGTGATGACTGCAGACCACAGGCGTGAGTTGCTGGCCCGCTTCCCGCGGGCAGCGAATAAAACATTTCTGCTCAGGGAATTTGCCGGTCTGGACCAGGATGGCTGTGACTTGCAAGACCCGGCCGGCTACGGACCGGAAAAATACCATCAGGTGTTAGAGGATATCCGGGCCTGTGTAAAGAAGGTTACCCTGAAGCTGAAGGAGGGTTCGCAGGATGAAAATAGCCGTGGGAAGTGACCATGCCGGTTTTCTGCTTAAAGAAAGTGTGATCGGGCACTTACGGGCAGCTGAAAGGCCGTACAGGGACTTCGGCGTATTATCTGAGGACAGCGTAGATTACCCCGATATTGCCGCCCCGGTTGCCGACGCTGTGCGTTCCGGTGAATGCGATTTTGGCATCCTGATCTGCGGAACGGGAATTGGCATGTCTATAGCTGCCAACAAGCATAAGGGGATTCGTGCCGCCCTCTGCGGCGAGACTTATTCTGCACATTGCTCCCGGGAACATAATGACGCCAATATCCTGGCCATGGGCTCACGGGTAACCGGACCAGGCCTCGCTATAGATATAGTAGAAGCGTTTCTGAACACCCTTTTTGCAGGGGGCAGGCACAGCCGCCGCCTGGATAAAATTACGGTAATTGAAAATAAATAATGGAGTTGAAAGTAGCCGGAATGAGCTTAACAGACAATAAACTAAACAATGACTCGCTGCAGGCTGTAGACCCCGAGATATACTCATCGATAACTGACGAACAGAAAAGGCAGCAGGATAACCTGATTATGATCGCCTCTGAAAACCTGGTCAGCAAAGCGGTCATCGAAGCCCAGGGATCGGTTTTAACCAATAAGTATGCAGAAGGGTATGCAGGCGCCCGTTATTACGGCGGGTGTTATTTTGTAGATCAGGTTGAAAGCCTGGCCTGCAGCAGGGCCAGGGAAGTCTTTATGGCGGAACATGCTAATGTCCAGCCCCACTCAGGGACTTCTGCAAACATGGCTGTATTCCTGGCCATGCTTCAGCCCGGAGATCGGATCCTGGGTATGGATCTCAGTCACGGCGGCCACCTTACTCACGGCAGTAAAGTAAATATTTCGGGCCGCTATTACCAGTCATTCAGCTACAGGGTCGATCCAGATACCTGTATGCTGGATCTCGAAGCGGTGCGGCATACAGCGCGTGAAATTGAGCCAAAGCTGATCATCGCCGGCGCCAGCTCTTACCCGCGCCTGATTGACTTCGAGGGCTTTGCCGTTATTGCCCGGGAAATAGGGGCTATTCTCCTGGTGGATATGGCCCACACAGCAGGGCTTGTCGCTTGCGGTTTGCATCCCAACCCTGTAGCATGCGCAGATATTGTTACAGCTACAACCCATAAGACATTTCGCGGCCCGCGCGGCGGGATGATCTTCTGCCGACAAAAGCATGCCCGGGCGATTGACCAGGCTGTTTTCCCCGGGTTGCAGGGGGGACCGTTAATGCACATTATTGCCGCCAAGGCCGTTGCTTTCAAGGAGGCCCAGCTGCCGGGTTACAGAACATACCAGGAAAACGTGCTGGAAAATGCTTCTGTCCTGGCCGAGGCCCTGTCCGGTCTGGGCTTTACATTGGTTACCGGCGGCACCGATACTCACCTGGTCCTCGTTGATTTGCGCAATAAAAACATCTCGGGGATGGAAGCAGAAAAGGTGCTTGAAGATGTAGGCATAGTTACAAATAAAAATGTAATCCCCTATGACCCGAGGGGCGCCAATAACCCCAGCGGGATCAGGTTGGGCACACCGACGCTGACTTCGCGCGGCATGGCGCCCGCACAGCTCCGGGAAATTGCCGTCCTGATTGAAGAAACTATCACCTGCCGTCATAACAGCCGGCATTTGGATAAAATCAGGCAGCGGGTAAGGAATTTGTGCCTGCATTATCCTGCTTACTAAAATTCAAGGATAGGAGTTGAACAGATTTGGAACAGGTATTTGTTGTTGATCACCCCCTGGTCCGTCACAAATTAACCCAGTGCCGCCGTGTTGAAACTCAAACCTGGCAGTTTCGCGGGCTGGTGGAGGAAATTACCGCTCTTTTGCTGTACGAGGCTGTCCGTGACATGGATACGATGGAGGTTGACATCGTCACACCGGTAGGCCCCTGTAAAGGTGAAGTGATCGGTAAGGCAGAACCGGTATTTGTTGCCGTGCTAAGGGCCGGCCTGGGTATGGTTCCCGGGGCCCTGAAGATCTTTCCCTATGCCAGGGCAGGACATATCGGCCTATACCGTGATCACGATACTCATGTCCCGGTTGAATACTATAATAATCTGCCGCCTGACATTAATGATGCCGATTGCTTTTTGCTCGAGCCGATGCTGGCGACCGGCGGGTCTGCTGTCCATGCCCTGGCGCTGCTTAAAGAAGCCGGTATCAAAAATATCCGGCTCCTCAGCCTGATTGCCGCTCCCGAAGGGATTAAAGCTATTACCGAAAGCCATCCCGATGTTAAGATTTACCTTGCATCCGTTGATGAGAAGTTAAACGAGAAAGCTTATATCGTCCCCGGTTTGGGCGATGCCGGCGACCGGTTGTTCGGAACATCCTGATCAGAAAGAGGTGGCCAATTGCTAGAACGTCCTGATTGGGATCATTATTTTATGCAGATAGCATCCGTAGTTGCCACCCGCTCAACCTGCCTGAGAAGGCAGGTGGGGGCACTGCTCGTTTTAAATAAGAGAATTCTCTCCACCGGCTATAACGGAACCCCCAGCGGCCTCAGCCATTGCCGCGATGTCGGCTGCCTGAGGGAGGACTTAAAGGTCCCCTCGGGTGAGAGGCATGAGCTCTGCCGGGGACTTCACGCTGAACAGAATGCAATTATTCAGGCTGCAATACACGGAGTGGCGATTAGGGATTCTGTTTTATATTGCACCCACTACCCCTGTGCAGTCTGCGCCAAGATGCTGGTTAATGCAGGGATCAGATCTGTTGTGCTGGAGGGAAACTACCCTGATGATCTGGCAAAAGAATTTTTTTCCGAAGCTGGAATCGGGGTTACATTTATAGTATAATGTTTGTTGCTTGTTATTTGGTGTTCGTCCAAACTATCTGACTATTTAGCCTTTAGCAGCTTGTCATAATTACCGGCAGGATAAAGATACGGGTGGTGAAGTTCATTGACCATGGAATTGGTTAAAGAAATTAAAGAAGCCGAAAGCAAAGCGGAAGCGATTATCCGGGAAGCCCAGCAGGGTGCGCGCCAGGAACAGAAGAACGCTGAGGCTGAAGCAGAAAATATTATCCTGGAAGCAGCTGCTGAGGCAGAGCAGCAGGCAAAAGAACTGATTAAGAAAGCAGAGGATGAAGCCAGGGCTGAAGCAGAACCGCTTACAGAGAAGCGGCGGGAAGAGATCTCGCAGCTCAGGGAAGAAGCTTCAGGCCGATTGCCGGAAGCGATTGCCCTGCTTAAAGACAAGGTTGTGAAAACTGATGCCGATAATTGAGATGAAGAAAGTATTTCTCCTCGGCCATCGGCAGGAGAGGGAAAATATTTTCAGCCTCTTACAGGCACTGGGCAGCGTAGAGATGCTTGATATAAAGTCAGGCGAGGCCTGGGAAGAGTTTCGGGCTCTGCTTGAACCCGAGCATGTCGGTGAGACTGTTTCGGAATCCGAGTCTGTGCTTAGCGATGTCCGCTATTGCCTCGACTTTTTCCAGCGTTATTTTCCGGCCCGAAAAAGTTTTGTCGAACAGTTCACCGGTTCTAAACTGGAGCTTACCGAACAGGATTATCGCGATTTTGTCAACCAGCTGGAAAAGGTAAAACCAGTTTATGAAGCCTGCCATAAGGCAGAAGAAAACCTGGCCCGGATCCGCAACGAAGAGACCCAGGGCCGCAACCTTATTGAAGAGCTTGAACCCTGGTCTTCCATGTCGCTGTCCCTGGAAGAGGTTGAACAGGGCAGCTCGGCTGTCATCGGGCTCTACACGGTTGGCGTTGATCGCTCGGAGGCCCTGCAGGCCGGCCTTGCTGAAAAAATTCCGGACCATTATTACGAAGAAATATCTGCAGACAATGAATTTGTTTATTTCTTCTACGCAGGCCTGACTGAAGATCTGGCTCAAATGCAGGATTTGTTTAAAGACAATACTGTCACAGCGGTAAAATTCCAGGATCTTACCGGGACTGCCGCCCATAACATAGAATTAATGCACCGGAAAATTGCTTCTCTTCAGGATGAAAGGGAAGCGGCCATGAAAGATATTGAAGACCTGCTTGAAAACAGGCCGATGTTGATGGCCTGCCACGATTATATGGCTAACGAACTGCAAAAACATGAAGCCGTGGCCAACCTGGCCCGCACTGAAAACAGCTTTTTGCTGGAAGGGTGGGTCCCTGTCCCGGTTTTACAGGATCTTGAAAAAGCAGTTGAAGAGAAAACTGAAACCGCCGTATTGGCGGCAAGAGACCCTGAACCGGGGGAAAATGTACCGGTCCTGCTTCATAACAGCGGCCCCGTTGAAGCTTACGAAGTGGTTACCAAGCTTTACAGCACACCGAAGAGAAGCGAACTTGACCCCACTCCTTTTATGGCGCCATTTTTCTTTGTTTTTTTCGGGATCTGCCTTTCTGATGCAGGTTACGGTATTGCCCTTTCCCTGTTGGCCCTCTTTATATCGCGCAAACTAAAACTGGGAGGCATGGGTAAACAGCTGATTTACCTGTTGTTCCTTGGAGGAATTTCTTCGGTAGTATTTGGGATTGTATTTGGCGCTTATTTCGGAGATTTGATCAAGCTGCCGCCACTCTGGTTTGATCCCCTTGACGATCCGATGCGGATGCTCTTCTACTGTTTCGCGATTGGCCTGATTCACATCTATTTCGGGATGGGCGTTCAGGCTTACCGCAATATAAAGGCCGGGCGTCCCTGGAGCGCCCTCTTTGATCAGGGTTTCTGGTTTATTTTTTTAAACGGCCTGATCCTGCTTATGCTCCCGGGTTACGAAACGGCGGCCCAGTGGATGGCTCTTGGCGGAGGGGCCGGGTTAATCCTGACCCAGGGTCGCAGCCAGAGCGGTATTGTCATGAAATTCCTGAGTGGTTTGCTCAGCCTCTATAATATTACCGGCTACTTAAGTGATGTTTTGTCTTATTCTCGTCTGTTAGCTCTCGGCCTGGCTTCTGTTGTTATAGCCACCGCCATAAACGCCATGGGTGAAATGGTTGCCGGAAGCTTGGTTGGTACGGTAATTATGGTTTTTGTTCTACTGGGGGGACATGTTTTTAATATCGTGATCAGCACCCTCAGCTCTTACGTGCACACCAGTCGTTTGCAGTACATTGAATTTTTCAGCAAATTTTTCGAAGGCGGAGGCAAATCATTTCAGCCTTTTAGAATAGAAAACAGCTATGTGGATGTAGCAGATCCGGAAAATAGTTAGGGAAAGCAAGGAGTCAGGGATCAGGAGCCAGTATGAATGGACAACGGGTTTGAACAAGAAGTTGAACCAGGTAAATTTTTACTGGCTGCACTTATCATAATCTCCAGACCAGGGACTGTAACAGTATCCAGGCATTCGCGGCTTGCCCGCTTGTTGAATCCTGGCTCCTGAACCCTGGCTCCTGTTTATTTTACTTTGTTGAATAAAAAAGGGAGGCTTTATAAAGATGACAGGAACTGAAATAGCGCTTATAGGGGCTGCTTTAGCAGTTGGCCTGGCCGGAATCGGGTCGGCGATCGGAGTAGGGATCGTTGGTCAAAGCGCAGCCGGCCTGGTAACCGAGGACCCCGATAAATTTGGACAAACCCTTCTCCTGCAGGCTTTGCCCGGAACACAGGGCATTTACGGTTTGCTGGCCGGCTTTATTATCATGCAGAACATCGGGATCATTGGGGATGAACTGCTGGAACTTACTGTCCCCCAGGGCTACGCTTTTTTAATGGCAGCGATTCCAATTGCCATCGTCGGTTTAGTATCAGGAATTTACCAGGGCAGGGTTTCCGCTTCTGCTGTAGGCCTGGTGGCCAAGCGACCTGAAGAACTTGGCAAAGGTATTGTTTATGCGGTTATGGTTGAAACCTATGCTGTGCTGGCGTTGCTGGCTACAATCATGCTGCTCTTCGGTATACCGCTATAAAAGGAGTGAGTAGTGTGAAAGAGGGAGCAGAACGGATTGTCAGCCGCATCCTGGACGATGCCGGCTTTAAAGCAGAAAGCATAAAACAAGAGGCTGCCGAAAAAGCTGAAGCGGTTAAAGCAGAGGCCCGGCAGAAAGCAGCGCGCAGGCAGGAACATATTCTTGAGCAGGCCCGGAAGGATGCAGAAGAACAGAAGCGGCGCATTGTCGGCGTAGCCCAGCTTGAAGCACGCAAGGAACTGCTCGCAGCCAAGCAGGAGCTGATTAGTGAGGCCTTTCGGGATTCCCTGGATCAGCTGGTTAAGCTCGATGACAACTCGTATCTTTCTATAATAGAAAGCATGCTTCTCAACCTGGTGGAAACAGGCGACGAAACTGTGTTCTGTTCTGCCGGAGATTTAAAGAGAATCCCGGATAGTTTTTGGGATGATATTAATAAGAAACTCGCCGGGCAGGGTAAAAAGGGAGAGCTTCTGCTGTCGAAGGAAACAAGGGATATTAAAGGCGGGTTTATCCTTCAGGCTGAAGGTGTGGAGATGAACTGTTCCTTTGAATCACTGCTGGCAATGAAGCGGGACGAATTGGAACCTGAAATAGCAGCAGTGCTTTTCAAATAATCGGTAAGCTTTCCTCCAGGAAAGGAGAGCAAAAAGAATATGCCCATTGATGATACAATATTTGCTTACGCAGTTGGACGAACCCGCGCTCTTGAAACGCGCCTGCTTGATCGGGCCCGCTTTGAGCGCATGATCGATGCTTCGTCTGCTGAAGAAGCATTGAAAGTTCTCGGCGAATCAGCTTATGCCAATGCAGTGGCTGAATTACCTGATGTTCATGATTTTGAAACTATTCTTGCCGCTGAACTTAAAGAAACCTTCGACCTCATCTTAAAGATCAGCCCGAGGCCTGAGTTGATTTCAATCATGGCTTTGCGCTATGATATCCATAACCTGAAAGTGCTTTTCAAGGCAAAATATCTTGGAGTCAAAAGCGATCTGCTGATTCCGGTTGGTTCACTGGAGCTCGACAAAATGGAACTGGCTGTTAATGAAGACGACTACCGTGACCTTCCGGCCAGGCTGCGCAAGGCAGCTGAAAATATCAGTGAAGATTTTTTAGTCAACCGTGATCCCCAGGTAATTGATTTGCTTCTTGACCAGGTTCTCTACGATCAACTAATATTTGCAGCAAGGGATAGCGGGATAAAACTTCTTGAAGGAATGTTTGTCAGGCAGATCGATCTAACTAACCTTAAATCTTTAATCCGTGTAAAGCGGATGGGCCTTGACCGTGAGCTTCTGAAAAACATTTTGCTGCCACATGGTTCAATTCCCACCGACCGGATAACCGGAATGCTGGATGAACCCCTTGAGTCCCTAATTACAATGCTGACTATGAGCGACTATGCCGACCTGGTTAGCGAAGGTGTGCGGGATTGGCTTGAGAAGGGGACCGCTTCCCGGTTGGAGAAGCTCTCCGATGATTATATCACTGCCTACCTGAAGCAGGGCAAGTGGACTCCTTTTGGTGTAGAGCCTTTGATCGGTTACCTGTGGGCAAAGGAAATTGAAATTAAAAATATTCGCTTGGTCTTGGTTGGTAAAATCAATAAACTGCCTGCTGAAGCGATCCGGGAGCGAATACGCGATGTCTACATATAAAATTGCTGTCATTGGGGATAAAGATTCCATTCTCGGTTTTAAAACCATAGGGGTGGATACCTTTCCGGTAACCAGTAGTGAAGCTGCTCTAACTTCCCTGAAAAAGCTGATTTCAGAGGATTATGGCGTGATCTTTATAACCGAAGAACTGGCCCGGGACTTGGAGGACATAATTGCCGAATTGAGTAAACGTTATTTGCCGGCCGTTGTTCTCATCCCGAATAGCAAGGGAACCCTGGGGATAGGTATTCAGCAAATCAAAAAGAATGTTGAAAAAGCAATCGGCGCAGATATTCTTTTCAGGAAAGAAGGTTGATAACTTGGATGTTGGCAGGATTGTTAAAGTTTCCGGCCCCCTTGTCGTAGCAGACCAAATGGGTGATGCCCGGATGTATGATATGGTCAAAGTCAGCGAAGCCCGCCTGATGGGCGAGGTTATTGAACTGCACGGTGACCGGGCATCCATACAGGTATATGAGGAAACCGGTGGAATAGGACCCGGTGAGCCTGTCTATTTAACTGGAGAACCGCTAAGTGTTGAGCTGGGTCCCGGTCTGATTGAAGCAATTTTTGATGGAGTACAGCGCCCGCTGGATTCCATCAGAGAGCAGGTTGGCGACTATATCACCCGCGGAGTCGAAGTAAGCCCCCTGAACCGTGATCGCAAATGGGACTTTGTACCAAAAGTCAAAGAAGGCGATCATGTCCAGGCAGGAGATATTATCGGAACCGTCCAGGAGACAACCCTGGTTGAACACAGGATCATGGTGCCCCCGAAAGGATCCGAGGGGACCATTAAGGAAATCAAAAGCGGAGAAGCGACAGTCACTGATGTTGTGGCCAAAATTGAAACAGATAATGGTTTGGTTGAAATTTCGATGATGCAGCGATGGCCAATCCGGATCGGGCGCCCCTATAAGGATAAGATGGGCCCCCATATCCCGATGATTACAGGCCAGCGCATTATTGATACGTTTTTTCCGGTAGCCAAGGGGGGGACGGCTTGTATCCCGGGTCCCTTCGGCAGCGGAAAAACTGTCACCCAGCACCAGCTGGCCAAGTGGGCTGATGCTGAAATAGTGGTATACATAGGCTGCGGAGAGCGCGGCAATGAAATGACCGACGTGCTGATGGAATTCCCGGAATTATTGGATCCCCAGTCGGGAGAGCCTTTGATGAAGCGTACGGTGCTTATAGCCAACACTTCTAATATGCCGGTTGCGGCACGCGAAGCTTCGATTTATACCGGAATTACTATTGCCGAGTACTTCAGGGATATGGGTTACAGCGTCGCCCTGATGGCCGACTCTACTTCACGCTGGGCCGAAGCCCTGCGCGAAATGTCCGGCCGCCTCGAAGAGATGCCCGGTGAGGAAGGTTACCCTGCCTACCTCGGCTCACGCCTGGCCGACTTCTATGAACGCTCAGGACGGACAATTTGCCTCAGCCAGGAGGAAAGGGAAGGCGCATTGACCCTGGTCGGAGCAGTATCTCCTCCCGGAGGGGACCTGTCAGAGCCTGTTTCCCAGGCTACCCTGCGGATTGTTAAAGTGTTCTGGGGATTAGATGCTTCACTGGCATATCGCCGTCACTTCCCGGCTATTAACTGGCTGCTCAGCTACTCTCTCTACCTGGAGAATGTTGCCACCTATTTCAGCGATACGTTTGGTGAACAGTGGAATGATATGCGTCGCGAAGCAATGCGTTTACTGCAGGAGGAAGCTGAATTAGAAGAAATCGTCCGGCTGGTCGGGGTAGATGCCCTGTCAGCAAGAGAAAGGTTGACTTTAGAAACCGCTAAATCGCTGCGCGAGGATTTTCTGCACCAGAATGCCATGCACGAAATTGATACATACAGCTCACTTAAGAAACAGTTTGCCATGCTCGACCTGATCTTAATGTACCATCACCAGGCAGGGGCAGTTATCGATAAGGAAGAAATTGACCTGGATCTTGACAAGTTGTTTTCAATCGCGGTCCGCGAAAGAATTGCCCGGGCCAGATATGTCCCGGAAGAAGATCTCGAGGAGCTGGAAAGTATCAAAACGGAAATAAAAGAGCAGATATCCTCATTAACCGGTGAAGGAGGAGATGAGGATGCTTAAAGAATATAAGACAATTGTAGATGTTGCCGGCCCGTTAATGCTGGTTGAGAAAGTTGAAGGCATAAAATATGGTGAACTAACCGAAATTGAAATGCCCGGTGGAGATATCAGGCGGGGCCAGGTCCTGGAGGTAGATGGGGACCGTGCGCTGGTCCAGGTATTTGAAGGTTCAACAGGGCTTAATATCGGTTCGGCCAAAGTCCGCTTCCAGGGCAAATCGATCGAACTTCCTGTTTCCATGGACCTGCTCGGCCGGGTTTTCAGCGGAATGGGGCAGCCCCGCGACCAGGGACCGCGTATTATACCAGAAAAACGGCTCGACATAAATGGTTTCCCGATCAACCCTTACGCCCGTGATTACCCTTCTGAATTTATTCAGACCGGTGTTTCCGCTATCGATGGTATGAATACGATGGTTCGCGGGCAGAAACTGCCAATTTTCTCAAGTTCAGGACTGCCTCACTCCAGGCTGGCCGCCCAGATTGCCCGGCAGGCCAAGGTTCTGGGCACTGAAACAAAGTTTGCCGTTGTCTTTGCCGCAATGGGGATTACCTTTGAAGAGGCAGATTTTTTTATCAGTGATTTCAGGAAGACCGGGGCTATTGAACGGTCAATTCTTTTCATTAACTTGGCCGATGACCCGGCTATTGAAAGAATTTCCACCCCCCGCATGGCCCTGACGGCCGCAGAATACCTGGCTTACGAAAAGGATATGCACGTCCTGGTTATCCTTACCGACATGACCAACTACGCGGAAGCGTTGAGGGAAATATCAGCTGCCCGTAAAGAGGTTCCAGGGCGCCGCGGCTACCCCGGTTATCTCTACACGGACCTTTCGAGTATCTACGAAAGGGCCGGCAGGATCCAGCAGCGGGGCGGTTCGATTACCCAGCTGCCAATTCTGACCATGCCTGAAAATGACAAGACCCACCCCATTCCCGATTTAACGGGATACATAACCGAAGGGCAGATCATTTTAAGCCAGGAGCTGCACAGGAAAGGGATGTATCCACCTGTTGATGTTCTTCCTTCGCTCTCCAGGCTCAAAGATAAGGGCATTGGAGCCGAGCAGACCAGGGAAGATCATTCAGACACGATGAACCAGCTTTACGCTGCATATGCCAGGGGCAAGGAAGCCAAGGAATTGGCGGCCATTCTCGGTGAAGCGGCTCTATCTGAAGCCGACAAGAAGTTCTCCCGTTTTGCCGATGAATTCGAAAGCCGGTATGTTGCCCAGGGAGAGGAAGAAGACCGGACTATTGAAGAAACCCTTAATCTCGGTTGGGAGCTTATAGCTTACCTGCCGCGAGTTGAGTTGAAGAGAATCCGTGACGAATATCTCGAGAAATATCTGCCCGAGCAGGAGGAGGTTTAGGTCATGGAAATCCGGGTCAATCCAACCCGCATGGAGCTAAACCGTCTGAAGAAAAGATTGACCATGGCTCAGCGGGGCCATAAACTACTGAAAGATAAAAGGGATGAGTTGATCCGCCAGTTTTTAATCCTGGTCAGGAAAAACAAGGACCTGCGTGAGCATATTGAAGAGGAACTTTCAGCGGCTTTTTCAAAGTTTTTATTGGCCCGGGCTGTTATGCCCGCGGAAAGCCTGGAAGAAGCGTTGATGTATCCAACCAAGACACTCAACCTGGAAATCAGTCAGCAGAATATCATGAGTGTTTATGCTCCAAAATTTGACTGGGCGGAAGAGGATGCCGGGGGAGGGGAAAGCAGTATCTACCCTTACGGGTTTGTCGACACCTCTGCTGAGCTGGATATCTCAATTGAAACTCTCTCTGCGATCCTGCCCCAGCTGATGGAGCTGGCCGAGGTGGAAAAATCGGTTCAGCTGCTGGCTGAAGAAATTGAAAAAACCCGTCGGCGGGTAAATGCGCTTGAATATGTTTTGATTCCCAAGCTTGAAGAAACGATTAAGTATATTACAATGAAACTAGAAGAGAGTGAACGGGGCGCCTTAACCCGCCTGATGAAGATAAAAGATGTCGTGCGGGCAAAGATGTAGGAGGTATTTTGTATACCTACCCCGGCAATATCCACGTGCACAGCACTTATTCCGACGGCAGCGGAGGCGTTGAAGAAATTGCCGGTGATGCCGCTGCCGCAGGGTTGAGTTATGTGATCATAACCGATCATGAAACTCTCGATGGCCTTTCTGAAGAATCTATCCGCCACGGTGTGGTTGTTTTGGTCGGAGCAGAACTGAACCGCCTGCACAGCCACTATGTGGCTTTAAATTTAGAGAAAATGATTCCCTCAAATACTGAAAACCCCCAGCAGGTAATTGACCGGGTCAACGAGGCAGGCGGATTCGGGTTTATTGCCCACCCCTTTGAAAAAGGATCACGGTACCTGGAAAAAGGTAAAGCCTACCCCTGGAAAAGGTGGCCAGTGTTCCGCTTTCAGGGCCTTGAAATATGGAACTATTCTTCACACTGGCGCGGGCGCCACCCGTCATTGTTAATAACGCTTTACTGGTTTTTTCTGAACCGCAGTGGGGCGATGGACGGCCCGCCCCGTGAAGCGATTCAGCTTTGGGACTGCTATAATGTTCATAATGGCAGGGTCTTCGGCATCGGGTGCAGTGACGCCCATGCCGCCCCGTATAATTTAGGGCTCTTTAAAGTGAGAGTGTTTCCCTATCGCTACATATTCTCAACTATAAACACATATATTGTGCTTGAAGAAAAACTCAGCAGGTCTTTCGGGACAGCAAAAAAACAGATCCTCAACGCCCTGCGTGATGGAAGTTGCTACATATCCTTTGACAGCCTGCATAACGGCAGGGAATTTATTTATCATGCATCCTGCGGCAGCAGCATTGTCCGCATGGGCGGAGAAGCAGACAGCCGGGAGGAGGAGATCACCCTCCATGTAAAAGCGCCAACCGGGCAGTCGCAGATCAGGCTGATTCGAAACGGCATGTTAATTGAAACCTGTGCAGGCCCGGAACTGCAGTATCATGTTCGCGGTCCCGGTGTTTACAGGGCTGAAGCCTATTTCTGCCCTTCCCGGGGGCGGCCCCGCCCCTGGATTTACTCCAACCCTATCTTTGTCCGCTGAGCAAGTTTTGCAGGCTTCCTTCGAGTTGCAAGCCGCCGATTAATGATATACTATAATAAGCAGAATAGTAATCCTGCAGCGCCGCTTAGCCGTGTTTTTGCGGCCGGGCTGCGTAAAAAAATTGATCGCTTGCTCTAGCGGCAGGATCTCCTGATTCAATATTTACAAGGAGGGTACCATATGTTAAAGGTAGGAATTAACGGATTTGGCAGAATTGGCAGGATGACGTTACGCGCGGCTATGGGCCAGGATAAGGTAAAAGTGGTCGCCATCAATGATTTATCAGACAGCAGTTCTCTTGCCCACCTCTTGAAGTACGATTCGGTTTACGGAATACTTGATGCCGACGTCCAGACAGATGAAGAGGGTTTTCTGATTGATGGCGAAAGGATCAAGGTCTTCTCGGAGCGGGAACCGGCCAAGATTCCCTGGAAAGATGCCGGGGTAGATGTGGTGATTGAATCCACCGGCGTATTTACAAAGCGTGAAGCTGCCGCTGCGCATATAGAAGCCGGCGCCAGCCGGGTTATCATTTCGGCTCCGGCAGCGGTCGATGTTGTGCTGGTTTTAGGGGTAAATGAGCACCTTTATGATCCCGATCAGCATTATGTAATCTCCAATGCTTCTTGTACAACTAATGCCCTGGCCCCGCTGGCAAAAGTACTGCATGAAAATTTTGGTTTAAAAAAGGGGTTGATGAATACAACCCATGCTTACACCAACGATCAAAACCTGCATGACTTCCCTCATAAAGACCCCCGCCGGGCAAGGGCAGCCGCTCTATCGTTAATTCCCACCTCCACCGGGGCCGCTAAAACAGTGGGCGAAGTAATCCCCGAGTTAAAAGGGCGAATTGACGGTTTTGCGATCCGGGTCCCGATTCCCACGGTATCACTTGTCGATTTTGTAGCCGAACTGGAAAAACCGGTAACTGTCGAGGCAGTTAATGATGTGTTTAAAAAAGCAGCAGACGGATCTCCATATCTCGCCTACAGTGATGAGCCGCTGGTGTCTGTTGATTACAAGGGGAACCCGTATTCTTCAACAGTTGACGGCCAATCGACCATGGTTATCGGTGATTCGATGGTTCGTGTCCTGGGATGGTATGATAATGAATGGGCGTACTCCTGCCGAATCATTGACCTTGCGGCAATGATTGCCGGGCAGTAGGAAGGTTGATAAATACAGTTTCGATGGATCTGCTCAGCTAACCTGCAGGGACTGCCCGAAAAATGGTCATAACTATGCTCAGGCGGCAGGTAAAAGGATCTCGCTACAATAAAGGAGGTCCTTTTTGATCCTGTTTTAATAATGACTCGTTACCGCCTGAGTGATATAATTTTAGATAGCCAAAATGCAGGAGGTGGACCGGTGAAAGTTAAACGGAGCATAGCAGAAATAAATGAAAAGATAAAAACCGGAAAAGTTGTTGTCATGACAGCAGATGAAGTGACCGCTGCTGTTAAAGAAAAAGGGCTGGTTGAAGCGGCGGCTGCAGTTGATGTCGTAACTACGGGAACATTCGGGCCGATGTGCTCCTCCGGTGTGTTTTTGAACCTGGGCCATCCCCAGCCGAGAATTAAGCTCGGGGATGCTTTTTTAAACGGGGTTCCGGCGTATGCAGGAATTGCCGCGGTCGATCTCTATCTTGGGGCAACCGCCCTCCCGCCGGCCGATCCCGCCAACCGCAACTACCCCGGTGAATTTATTTACGGCGGGGGCCATGTAATTGAAGACCTGGTTGCCGGTAAAGAGGTCAGGTTGGAAGCTTCATCCTACGGCACCGATTGCTATCCCCTCAAAAAAATTGAGACTGGTTTTCATCTGTCAGAGATTAACGAAGCAACCCTGTACAATCCCCGTAATGCTTACCAGAATTATAATGTTGCAGTTAACCTGGGAGAAAAAACTATTTACACCTATATGGGCATTCTCAAGCCGGGGATGGGTAATGCTAACTACAGCTCTGCAGGGCAGCTCAGCCCGCTTTTCAATGATCCTCTTTTGAAAACAATCGGCATGGGAACCCGCATCTTCCTGGGAGGCGGTGTCGGTTATGTTGCCTGGCATGGGACACAACACAACCCATCTGCAGCAAGAGGTGAAAATGGAGTCCCGCAGGGGCCGGCTGCGACACTGGCTTTAACCGGTGATTTGAAACAGATGCAGCCGCGCTGGCTCAGGGGGCTAAGCTTCCTCGGTTACGGGGCAACCATGCAGGTTGGCGTCGGGATTCCAATCCCGATTCTGAATGAAGAAATTATGGGTTACTGCGCAGTCAGCGATGATGACATATTTGCCCCGGTTGTCGACTATCAGCGCGCGTACCCTTTCCGCGAAAGCGGCAACCTGGGACTGGTAAGTTACGCTGAACTGAAAAGCGGTTCGATCACCGTACAGAACAAAAAAGTGCCCACGGCATCTCTTTCCAGTTACGCTGGAGCCGTGGAGATAGCTAACGCTTTAAAAGAATGGATTGAAGAAGGCCGGTTTAGCCTGACCGAACCTGCCGCTATGCTGCCGTCTGTTGATGCGGGTATCAGTTTAAATACCATGCCCCGGCGCGATCCTGAAAACCAGGAGGATTAGAAATGATCAAACAAAAAATAGTGCTTCGTTTTCCGCCGCATGTTGTCGAACAGCCGACTATTTATCATCTGATTAAGGATTTTGACCTGATGGTTAACATCCTGCGGGCAGACATCAACCCAAAAAAAGAAGGGCGCCTGATGATGGAATTGAGCGGCAGTGAAAGTAACTACCAGCGGGCTGTCGAATGGTTACAGGAACAGGGTTTGCAGATCATTAATCTCGAACAGCAGATTATATGGCGTTCTGATCTCTGTACTCACTGCGGGGCCTGTACCGTTATCTGTCCTACCGAGGCGCTAATGTTTGAGCGCCCCGCGATGACGGTTCGTTTCGCAGAAGAGAAATGTATCGTTTGCGAGCTCTGCCTGCGGGCCTGCCCGGCCCGGGCCATGGAAACCCTGGTTGAAAACGCCAATTTCGGATGAGCGGCATCAGGGTTTACCGTACTGAGCCCTCCGGTTTAAGGCTCACATCTTTTACGGTAACCGTAAAAGAAAGCGACCTGTGGATAGCCGTTAACAGTGCAGATTTTCATGAGAATCTGCGACTGCAGGCTGAAAAAGTAACCTGGAACAGGAGGCGCCTGATTGAATCATACCTGGGTGCTAACCCCGGCCTTGCTTCTTCCCTGGAGCCCGGCCTGCCGGTCGGTAATGCCCCCGAAATAGTCCGCACCATGATCCGTTCAGGGAATAAAGCCGGAGTCGGGTTGATGGCTGCAGTGGCCGGGGCGATTGCCGAGGAAGTCGGCAAAGATTTGTTGAATTATTCTGGCGAAGTGATTGTCGAAAACGGCGGAGACATTTTTCTGAAAGTGGATCAAACGGTTAATGTGGGGATCTATGCGGGCAAATCTCCGCTTAGCGGCAAATTGGCCCTGCGCATAAAACCAAACCAAACACCGCTGGGGATTTGCACTTCTTCGGGCACCGTTGGCCCGTCATTCAGTAAAGGCAGGGCGGATGCCGCGCTGGCCTTATCAGCATCTACGCCGCTGGCTGATGCAGCAGCAACTGCGCTCGGCAATATGATACAGACACCGGATGATTTTGAAGCGGCCCTCGAATTTGCCCGCGGAATCGACGGCATAACAGGGGTTCTGTTGATTTGTGAAGATAAAATGGCAGCCTGGGGGGCCCTGGAACTGCAGCAGGTTTAAAGCGCTTGCCGGGTTTGCACCCTGCCCCCATAATGCCGAACCTTCGGACTGCATGTTAGAGGTTTAATGTTCCCCGGGGAGTGCAGTTCCGACAGATTTGTTTTTCCGGCCTTCCGGACCCTGCTCCTTCACCGCCAAAGCAACGAAGGCCGGAATGGGTGTGCGAGGGTTAGTTCAAAAACAATGGGACCATAAACGAGGAGGTAATACCATGCCGCTAATCGCCTATAAAGAACATTACCCTGTCCTGGGCGGGGAAGTTTTTGTCGCTCCGGGCGCCTATGTAATCGGCCGGGTAACAGTGGGGACCGGTGCCAGTATTTGGTTTAATGCTTCTGTGCGCGGGGATATGGCGGAAATATTTATTGGTGATGAAAGTAACATCCAGGATAACGTTACCGTTCACGTCGATGAAGGAACACCCACCCGTATCGGCAGCAGGGTAACCGTAGGTCACAATGCCGTCCTGCACGGCTGTATAATCGAAGACGGTGCCCTGATCGGCATGGGTTCGGTGATTCTGAACGGGGCCGTCATCGGCCGGGACAGCCTGGTAGCTGCCGGCAGCCTGGTAACACCAAACACTAAAATACCGCCCCGCTCAATGGTTATGGGTTCACCGGGCAAAGTGGTGCGCACCCTGGATCAGGATCAGGTTCCGGTTAAAGCAGAAATGTTCCGTTCCTATCTCACCCTGGCCCGTAATTACCGTGATGATGATTCCGGTTGAACAGGTTGACAATCTGCGCTATAATAATCTTTACTTAATGCCGGCATAGCTCAAATGGTAGAGCAGCTGAATCGTAATCAGCATGTTGGGGGTTCAAGTCCTCTTGCCGGCTCCATATTTTTATAGGTTTTCGGGGTCTGGATATATTGTCCGGGCCCCATTTGTGAACATGCAGAAAATTAGCGCTAATAACGGCATTTTATTACTCTGGAGCAGGTTTATTGATATATTAAAGCGGGGAATAACCGATGAGGTTATAAAATCGCAAAAATAATACGTATTTCGGGTCATTCACGGCAGCAACTCACGAATCGCTGTGCCGGCGGTTGCCGCCAGGGGAAGGCTGTAAAAAGAAATAAAGGGTTTTTCTGATGCTTTGCCAAATTATTTTATAAGATGTTTTACGGCAGTGAAAAAGTGCGCATCATGTAGAATAATATTTTAAGGAGGTTTCATTGATGGCTGAAATTAGATTTTTAGGCCATGCCGGTTTTTTGTTGACGGATACAGGTAAGGAAAGGCTTCTTTTTGACCCTTTTATCAGTGATAATCCCACAGCACCTGTCAGGACGGAAGAGCTAAAAGCAGATTATATCCTGGTTACCCACGGCCATGCCGACCATCTTGGGGATGCCTACGAAATAGCTAAAAACAACGAGGCAACTATTATATCAACGGCGGAAATTGCCCGCCAGGCGGAAAGCGAGGGGTTGAAAGCCCACGCCCAGCACCTCGGGGGGCGGCACAGGTTTCCCTTTGGTTCCGTCAAGCTAACCCTTGCTTTTCACGGGGCTGGAATTCCCGGGGGTCATGCCTGCGGTTTTGTGGTTGATTATTACGGCAGCAAGATATATTTTGCCGGAGATACGGCTCTTTTCAGCGATATGAAATTGATTGGGGAGTTAGACCCGCTGGAGCTGGCCCTGCTGCCAATCGGCGATAATTTTACCATGGGCATTGATGATGCTGTTATTGCCGCCTCGTTCCTGCAGTCAAGAGTGGTGATCCCCTACCATTACAATACCTGGCCGCTTATCGAGGCCGATCCGGAGGAATTTAAGCATAAAGTTGAGCAAAAGACAGGTAGCCGCTGCGTAGTAGTCGCTCCCGGCAGCAGTTATAGTTTCTGATTTCCGGGTGCAGTTCACTTTGAAGAGGGGGGCTTTTTGCCCCCCTCTTTGTCGTCTGGAATCTAAACTCTCAGCAGCGGTCTGGTCAGGCAGGTCGGTCCGCCCCCGCCTTTAATAGAAACATCCCTGCCATGGTACTCCAATACCGTGGTACCCATGCTTTCAAGGGCCTCTTTTGTTCGCGGATTTCCGGCTATCATGACGCAAACACGGGGTTTTAAAGCTAAAACGTTGCAGGCAAAGTTGTCATATTCTTCATCGGGGACCTCGATAAAAGAAAAGCCTTTATCTATAAGCAGGTCACGAAACGGAACCGGCATCAGGCGGGAATATACTACCGCCAGATCCCTGTCTACCGGACTGATCATGGACATCAGGTGCAGGCATTCATCGGGCCCGTTCCAGTGGGGAAGCGGCACTTCCACGATTTCCCTGACAAAGCTTTTAGTCAGTTCGCGCAATTGCTCCACCCCTTCTGCATTGGTGCGGTAACCGAGGCCTACGGCAGCTGTATCGTCATCGAACCAGACCACATCGCCACCTTCAAGTTTTCCGGGCGCTTTAATCCCGCCGAGAACAGGTATCCCTAATTCTTCCAGAAACTTTCCTGCGGCAGAAGGTTCGTCATTCCTTTCTGCTTTGCCCATGTTGCAGAGTACTGTTCCCTTTTCGGTAATAACCACAGGGTCATGGGTATAAATAGAGTCAAGGCTGGTAAGGTTGTCTTCAGGCAGGTAATAAACCTCGGGAACATTTTCTTCTATGATCGAGGCAAACTGGTTATATTCCTGGAGCACTTTTTCGAAATCGGGCTTTTCAGGATAGTGCAGCTTTTGCCACTGCCGGTTGACGTTATCCTGGCCAAACCAGGCCTTGCCCGGACTTTTCATCAGCACGGATTGGATTTTTCCGGTTTCAGACTGACCGTTAAATTTAATGATTTTCCCCTCCATAAAACCTGTATTTAATGTCTCTCAATTTTACCACAAAACAATTTAAAAGGGCTACGTTTCCGTGTGGGTTACGTTTGCCCGCTTTCCGCAAGTATAGTATCATTGTATCAAGGTAAATGTCTATGACAACCATACTGCTAATGCCCGATATGAAGCAGCTGCTGTCACCGGCTGCAGGCAGGCGGTAAGGAAGGTTAAATAAAAATAGTAAGGAAGAACACTATGACTATTACACTTGACGATTTAAGAAAGAAATTTGAACGGGTTGGCTATATCTGTGATGAGAGTACCGCGCTGACCGTTTATTTAGCACTGGACCTAGGCAAGCCTCTATTAATCGAGGGGGCGCCCGGGGTTGGCAAAACCGAGATGGGCAAAGTTCTCGCTGAAATACTGGAGACAGAACTGATTCGACTGCAGTGCTACGAAGGGCTTGATGAAACCAAGGCTCTTTATGAGTGGAATTACCAGCGCCAGCTGCTCAGGATTCAGATGAATCGCAACCTGGAAGACGAGCAGATTCGTGAAGAAGATCTCTTCTCGGGCGATTACCTGTTGGAAAGGCCCCTGCTCAAGGCGATACAGGCTCAAAAGCCGGCGGTTCTCTTAATCGATGAAGTAGATAAATGCGACCCCGAATTTGAAGCCTTTTTATTTGAAGTGCTCTCCGATTTCCAGGTCTCTATTCCCGAACTGGGAACAGTCAGGGCCAGGAATATCCCCGTAGTTGTCCTGACCAGTAATAATGAACGGGAACTGTCGGACGGCCTGAAGAGGCGCTGCCTGTACCTTTACCTTGATTTTCCCGAGCTGGAAAAAGAAGTTGCGATCCTCAAAGCCAAGGTGCCCGGGATTGCCGATCGCCTGGCCTGGGAAACTGCCCGCGTGGTCGCCGGATTGCGCCGCCAGCAGGATCTGCGCAAGAAACCTTCGATAGCCGAAACTCTCGACTGGGCCAGGGCTTTAGTTGCCCTGAACCGCAATCGCCTCGACGGCAAGTTGGTTGCAGATACCTTAAACCTTTTTTTAAAGACTCACGCTGACCAGCAATATTTCAGGCGGGAGATCGGTCCGGAAGGGATCGATAAGATGCTTAAAAATCCCGAAAACGGCGGTGAAATTTGCCGGTGTCAATAAAAGATAAAATGCCTCAGAGTTCTGAAAGCATGTTTGAAGAAAACATCGCTATTTTTGTCGGCCTGCTGCGAAGGGAAGGGCTTCCCGTGGGGACGACGGAAATGATCGATGCTTTAAATGCCCTGGCCAGGATAGACCTTGCTAACCGCGGCGAATTTAAGGCTGCTCTGCGTTCAACACTGGTAAAAAGCTACAGGGATCAGGCTCTATTTAGCAGCATATTTGATCATTATTTTGTACCCCGGGAGGAGCACCAAAAAAGGTCTGAGGAAGCGGTTGCTTACCATCAGCAGCTTAAAAATCAGATCAACCGGGCCGACAGCGAACTGCAGTTTAAAGGGGAATCTCTGCAGCTCACCAGCGGTGAACTGCAGCAGTACGGTTCTTTGTCTGAACAGCAGCGCGACAGACTGCAGGATTTCCTGCATAAAACGGAAACAGGGAAAAATGTTGAATCACGATTCCGCCCTCTCTTAGAAACGGTCGTCAGGAGTCACCTTCGCTACTGCCGTACTAAAAAAAAGAGCATGCAGGAAAGCAGCGGTGACGGGGCCGGCCAGGAGGCCGGAGCGGATCCGGGCAGAGAAGCCCGCAGCCTGCGCGAAACTGATATTGAAGCAATCAGGGCTGCCGATATGCCTGCTGTAGAACAGCTCCTGCAAAAATTATCCCGCAAGCTGGCCATCAAGATATTAAGGCGCCGCCGCAGCGGCCCCCGCAGCGGGACTCTTGATCTGCGCCGATCGATGCGGGAAAATATGCGTTTCGGTGGTATAATATTTAATCTGAAGCACAAACCGAAGCGCCGTTCAAAGCAGCAAATTCTACTGCTTTGCGATGTCTCCGCTTCGATGAAACAGTACAGTGTTTTTGTAATCCACTTTTTGCTAGGGCTGCAGGAAGTTGTACGCAACTTATCCTGCTTCAGTTTTTCTGATAATGTAGAAAACCTTACACCCGGGTTAAAGGGAAGATCAGATTTGCAGCACATTCTTGATCGGGTGATCAGGCAGAGCAAAAACTGGGGCGGCGGCACCAACCTTGGCCGGTCCCTCAGTGAAATGACCCGCAAATACCCTGACCTGGCAAACGCAAAAACGACAGTTATTGTGGTCAGTGATACAAAAACGGTATCCCTGGACCAGGCCATAAAAGAGCTGGAAAAGTTTAAGGATCAGGTCAGGCGGATTATCTGGCTTAACCCGCTTCCTTTAGAATATTGGCCTGATTACCGCTCAGTAAAAGAGATCGGCGAGCTGGTAGAAATGTGGCCCTGCAGTACAATCGCCCAACTGGAAGAAGTCCTCACCGGACGTTTATAGAATATAGACAGGAGGAAAATAAGAATGACTAAACGCATAGCAGTAGCCGGAAAAGGGGGCACAGGCAAAACGACTTTAGCTGCCCTGTTGATCCGCTACCTGATTGAAGAAAAAAAGGGGACAAGCATCCTGGCTGTTGACGCCGATGCCAATGCAAACCTGAATGAAGCACTGGGGTTGGAGGTTACCGAAACAATCGGGACCATGCTGGAAGAAACCAAGGATCCCAAAGCTGTGCCAACAGGAATGACCAAGGACGTTTTCATTGAGTACCGCCTGAGCCGGGCCATGGTCGAAGAAGATGCTTTTGATCTAGTGGTGATGGGTAACCCCCAGGGCCCGGGTTGTTACTGCTACCCGAACGATCTGTTGAAAAATTACCTCGAGAAATTAAGCAAAAATTACGATTACGTGGTTATTGACAATGAAGCAGGGCTGGAGCATTTGAGCAGAAGGCTGCTGCCGGATGTGGATCTGCTCCTGGTAACCAGCGATGCTACCGCCCGCGGTGTCCGCTCTGCCGCGCGGGTCAGGGAAATAGTCAGTAATGTCAAGATTGCGGTTTCCAAAATGGGCTTGATTGTCGGCCGCAGCCGCGCGGGTGAAACGGAACAGTTGGGTCCTGAAATTGTAAAAAGCGAACTTGACCTGTTTGGCGAAGTTCCAAACGACCCCATGGTGGCCGAGTTTGATCTTAACGGCAAGGCTCTTTTAAGTTTGCCGGATGACTCGGAAGCAGTCAAGGCCACTAAGGAAATCTTTAAATCAATATCCCTGTAACAAGCAGACCGGGCAGGTGAACAGCTGTGTTTTTTAATGACCGCCGGCAGGCGGGCGAAAAACTGGCCGACCAACTTACACCTTACCGCGGCAGGCAACCGTTGATTCTGGCTGTGCCGCGCGGAGGAGCAGCGGTGGCCGAACCGGTATGGGAGGCCCTTGGCGGGGAACTTGACTTAATTATAACCCGCAAGATTGGCGCACCGTACCAACCGGAACTGGCGATCGGCGCCGTGACGGGTGACGGCTTTGTGATGCTGAATGAAAAAATAGTTTCCCGGCTAAGTGTTTCCGGGGATTATATCAATAAAACTGCCGGGGAAGAGCAAGATGAAATCAGGCGCCGCCTCAGGCTTTACCGCGGCAGCCGCCCCCTGCCCGTTGTCGATAAACGCCTCGTGATCCTGGTTGATGACGGGGTAGCGACCGGCTACACACTGTTGGCCGCCCTGCGCAGCGTTCAGGAGAAGAAACCGTCCAGGCTTGTCCTGGCAGTTCCGGTCGGTCCGCCGGATACCTTTACAATGCTGCAAAGCGAGGCAGACGATATGGTTTACCTGGAAGCTCCGGACCATTTTGCCGCGGTAGGGCAATTTTACCGCAAATTTGACCAGGTCAGTGATGCAGAAGTAAGCGCGATTCTTAAGAGGGCCTGGCAGGAAGAGCGTTGAGAGCATCCTGTCCGGGGCGCTGCCCTGATCCACCGGGACTTAAACAAATAATTGCCATGAGTACAAGCAATGCCCGCTAACAGAACCTGTATTGCTTCTGTTAGCAGAGCAGTTTACGGGAGGAGCGATCGCTAATGCCTGAAGAGCAGCTTGATATAAAAAAAATACTTTCCGTGTTGCCGCACCGCTACCCATTCCTGATGGTCGATAAGTTAACTGAACTGGTGCCGGGAGAAAAAGCGGCCGGACTGAAAAATGTAACAATCAACGAACCTTTTTTTCAGGGCCATTTCCCGGGTGAGCCGATTATGCCCGGAGTTATGATCGTGGAAGCTCTTGCCCAGGTTGGCGCTGTGGCTGTCTTGAGCATGCCCGAAAACAAAAACAAACTGGCTCTTTTTACCGGCATAAACAACTTCCGTTTTAAGCAGATGGTTAAGCCGGGGGATCAACTGGAACTGGAAATTACCATGACCGGAATGCGCCGCAACCTTGGCAAAGGCAGCGCTGAGGCCCGGGTTGAAGGAAAGGTCGTGGCGTCGGGGGAACTATGGTTTGCCGTGGTTGACCGGACCGAGGAATAAAAAAGCAGCCTTCATGAGAAATTAACGCCCTGCAGCTATTTACGGATTTGATTCAGCATGCTATAATACTAACTGAAAAATGCAATAGATAGGATTTTAGCTAAACTAAGTATCAGTTTGCAGTATTTGTTAACAGATATTAACAATTGATTGCAAATCCCAATAGAGGTTGGTCAGACTGCAATTACCGCTTTTTGCTAAGATCCTTAGCTTAAAACGGTAATTTGTTTTTTGGCGGGCAGGAGGTTAGCAGTTGCAGCATTTTGGCGCATTTTAGCAGGTTGCAGTTAACAGGAAGCAGATCAGAATTGAACAGATAATACCTGCTCACTTTTCCTGAGCTGCCCTGATATTCCGGCATCTGAACTTACAGCTGCCGGGAACCAACAGGTTAGATGGGCAGAAAGGAAAGATAATAAAAGATCAATTTAAAAAAGGAGGAAAACCAATGAAAAAGTTAGCATTTTTATTAGCAGCGGCAATGGTTGCCATGGCCTTATTTGCCGGGTGTGAGGAAGAGGTGCCCGTGGAGGATCCGATAGATGAACCTGAAGTGGAGACTTACAGCGCAGTCTCAAATGCAGATCCACGCGGCTATGTTGAAATTGAGCTGGATATCGAAGGAGAAGAAATCGTCGATGCAAGGATCGTTGAATATGACGGCTTAGGGTTTGAAAAAGATCCCGAAACTTATGCCGGCGGAGGAGACCTCTGGCCTTACCTGGAAGAATCTCATGCTGCGCTGGCTGACTGGATTGTAGAGGATGATACATGGGATGTAGATACCTTCACCGAGGCTACCGGTACATCCGATAAAGTCAGAAGTGCAGCCCAGCATGCTATGATCAGGGCGGGTCTTGAAGATCCTGTAGACACCGAATATTTCGACGGTACTTTTATGGGAGTATCATCCACAGGTGAGAGGGGTCAATTTGGATTGGCCTGGGTTACTTTCGAGAATGATGAGATTGTAGATGTCGTCCTGGAAGAGGCCGCTCCTGAAAATGATGACGATTATGCCCTGAAGGACGAAGATTATGCAGCCGATACGGGTTACACTGAATTCCACGAAGCCCAGGAGGAGATGCCGCAGAGGTTTATTGAGTCCCAGGGCCCGGACGTAGATGTTTATACAGAAGCGACCGGATCATCTGAATTGTGGATGGAAGCGGTTGAAAATGCCATGGACGCGGCAAGAGTCAACTAAGCGATGTCAAAGTAACCAGCCTTGCATAATTAACCCGGCAGCGCCCGGCACCCAGGCCTGGGCTGCCGGGTTGATCTGTTTAAAAGTAGATAATTAAGAGTATGAAAGGCGGCTGCTCATTAAAAAGCAGTCATTATAATATGAGCCTGGCTTTACTGGGCCGGGGAAGTGCGTAAAATTGACATTTCAGGCCAATTAGTGTAAACTATATTCATAATTAAATATAGTTACTCTTATCCAGAGCGGAGGAGGGACAGCCCCGATGAATCCCGGCAACCGGATTATGTGTCACGGTGCCAATTGCTGCGGGGTAGTTTATTTGCCCCGGGAGATGAGGGGTGCCACGAAGGCCTCTTAAAGACAAGAGGCTTTTTATATTTGAGGGCCGGTTTATAACAAACCGCCTCAGGTTGTGCCTGGTTAAGCCCATTGCAGAAGTGCAATGCCGTATTCGGGTAACTATAAATTCCAGATTTGAGAAGGAGGAAACATCAGTGCAAGGGAAAGACTTTCTATTTACTTCGGAATCAGTAACCGAAGGGCACCCGGACAAACTCGCCGACCAAATATCTGATACGATTCTCGATGCGATCATGGCGGAAGATCCGCGTGGCAGGGTTGCAGCTGAAACATTGGTTACAACCGGCCTTGTTTTGGTAGCCGGTGAGATCACTACTGATTGCTACGTTGATATTCCCAAGTTGGTGCGGGAAAAGGTAATGGATATCGGGTACACCAGGGCCAAGTTTGGCTTTGACGGCGAGACCTGTGCAGTGCTCAGCTCTATTGATGAGCAGTCTCCTGACATTGCCCAGGGTGTTGACGAGGCTTATGAAACACGGTCCGGAAAAAAAGGCGACGAATATGATTTAGTCGGAGCCGGGGACCAGGGGCTCATGTTTGGGTTTGCCTGCAACGAGACCGATGAGTTAATGCCGCTTCCTATTTCGCTGGCTCATAAGCTGGCCCAGAAACTTGCCGCCGTGCGTAAAGACGGTACTCTTGAGTACCTCCGGCCCGATGGCAAAACCCAGGTCAGTGTGGCTTACCGGAATGGCAAGCCGTCACACATCGATACAGTGGTCATTTCAACTCAGCACAGCGAAGAAGTTACCCTGGAGCAGATTGAAAAAGATATGATCGCACATGTTGTGGAAGAGATCTGCCCTACCGGTTTAATCGTCCCCGAAACAAAATATCTGATTAACCCGACCGGCCGCTTTGTTGTCGGTGGGCCGCAGGGCGATGCCGGCCTGACCGGCCGGAAAATTATTGTCGATACCTACGGCGGCTACGCCGCACATGGCGGTGGCGCTTTCTCCGGTAAGGACCCGACAAAAGTTGACCGTTCAGCATGCTATGCTGCACGGCATGTGGCGAAAAATATTGTCGCTGCCGGGCTAGCAGATCAATGTCAGCTCCAGGTTGCTTATGCTATCGGTGTGGCCCACCCGGTCTCGCTGCTTGTAGAAACCTTTGGCACAGAAAAAGTGCCGGTAACAGTAATTGAAGAAATGGTCCGTAAGCACTTTGACTTAAGGCCGGCGGCGATTATAGAAAATCTGCAGCTGCGCAACCCCATATACCAGAAACTGGCAGCTTATGGTCATTTCGGCCGCCCCGAACTGGATCTTACCTGGGAAAAGCTGGACAAGGTAGAATTGCTTAAAGAAGCACTTTAAGTATTGGCGGTCCTGCTGCCCCGGAAATGGGGTCAGGCGTGAAGGCATTTCTGTTTAACTGATTAAATGAAAGAGGCTCCAACGGCGCTGTAGTATTTTGCAGGCAGCTGCGGGGCCTCTTTTTGCTTAACAGCAAGGCAGAATTATGAGCCGATATGTGGTAAAATTGGGCAGTAAGCATTCCTGCGGGGTTGACTCCGGTTCCCAGCGCTTGCGCGCTAAGCTTGTATAGAGAAAAATATTAATGGCGCATGTTTGCTCAGCCACTTTCTTTCGTTAACACGGTTTGAGTTAGCGCCGGCATTTGACGTGTGGCGGAGCAGCTTTAATGGCCGGTGAAACAAAGGCCGGAGCAGGCCGGCCCGCACGGACGCGGGCCGCCGGGACCTGAGCGGCGGAAGGCGAATGTCCCGGGCAGTCTAAAGCGGAGGGCTGAAGTTGAACCGCTGCCGCTACCTGCGACAGAACCCGCAAAGGACGGCGCTAACTGAACTGCTGCAGTTCCAGCCTGAGCGATCAGCAAGTTGATAGATGGCTGAGCAGGCACTATGGCGTAATGAAATGAAGATCTGAT
>SKOR01000116.1 GCA_007119965.1 Syntrophomonadaceae bacterium | reverse complement strand
GCCCTGTATTGAATGAATTAGTTTGTGCTTAAGCAGATGCAGGACAATCCATAAACTGCATGACAACCTATCCTGCAGGCAGGGGGAGCCTTATAATGTGGAACCGGAAGTATGAAGCAATGGACCGCGAAAAGATGGCGACTTTACAGTTTCTCAGGATGAAACAATCCCTGGAGCGGGTTTACCGGTTGGTGCCTTTTTACAGGTCCAGTTTTGACAGTATCGGGGCAGAGCCCGGGGACATCCGCTCACTGCTCGACCTGCAAAAACTGCCTTTCACAATCAAAAACGACCTGCGCGACAACTATCCATACGGTCTTTTTACCGTTGATTTAAACGAAGTGGTGCGCATCCACTCTTCGTCGGGAACCACGGGCATTCCGACTCTCGTCGGTTACACCAAAAACGATCTCGACGTGTGGGCAGAATTGATGGCCCGAACCCTGACCGCCGGCGGGGGGAGCAGCGATTCGGTTGTCCATATCGCTTACGGATACGGCCTCTTTACCGGCGGCCTCGGTGCCCACTACGGCGCTGAGAAAATCGGGGCCACCGTAGTGCCTATTTCGGGCGGCCAGACCAGGCGCCAGGTGAAAATGATGAAAGATCTGGGCACCACCCTGCTGGCCTGCACCCCCTCCTACGCGCTTTACATTGCCGAAACCATTGCCGAGATGGATCTTACCCCCGCTGATTTAAAACTGCAATCGGGAGTTTTCGGGGCCGAGCCGTGGTCGGAAAATATGCGCAGCGTGATTGAAGACAAGCTGCAGATTGACGCTTTTGACATTTACGGCCTGAGCGAAATTATCGGGCCCGGGGTTTCATACGAGTGCAGCGCCAGGGCGGGCCTGCACATCAGCGAGGATCATTTTATCCCGGAAATTATTGATTCCGCCACGGGCGAAGTGCTGCCCGAGGGTTCCAAGGGGGAGCTGGTCATCACCACGATCAGCAAGGAAGCCCTGCCGATGATCCGCTACCGCACCCGCGATATCACCACCCTCAATTACGCGCCCTGCCCCTGCGGGCGCAATCACGTCCGCATGGATAAAATCAGCGGCCGCACCGACGACATGATTATCATCCGCGGGGTTAACGTATTCCCCTCCCAGGTGGAAAGCATCCTGCTCGAGATGGGCGAAACAGAGCCGCACTACCAGCTGGTCGTCGATCGGATCGGTTCTCTCGACACCCTGCAGGTATTGGTGGAAGTTTCGGAGCAGATGTTCTCCGACCACGTGCGGGGACTCGAGATCCTGGAAAATAAAATACGCCTGGAGATTGACAACCTGTTAGGGGTCTCGGCTGACATTAAGCTGGTTGAACCAAAGAGTATCCCCCGCAGTGAAGGAAAAGCGCAGCGGGTGATCGATAAACGGACTCTTTAAGGATCTTCAATAAAAGGGAGGTAGGGAAAATGATCAAGCAGATTTCAGTTTTCCTCGAGAATAAATCGGGACGTTTAATCCGGGTGGCCCAGGTACTCGGAGAAGCGGGTATTAATATCCGCGGGCTTTCGATTGCGGATACTTCCGACTTCGGCATCTTAAGGATGATTGTCGACCAGCCGGATAAGGCGATTACCGAACTGAAGGAAAAAGGGGTTATGGCCACTGTAACCGAGGTTATCGCCATGGAGGTGCCCGACACTCCGGGCGGGCTGGCCAGGGTGTTGACTTACATGGAAGAAGCGGGTATTAATATAGAGTATCTCTATTCATTCATTGAAAAACCGACCAGCAACGCCATTATTATGATGCGCGTGGAAAGAATTAACGATGCCCTGGAAATTTTAAAGAAAAACAATGTGCCGATTGTCGGTGGTGAACGCATCTACGCTTTTTAAAAGCAGCTACAGGAGTTGACCCATATGCAAAACGATTTTTTTAGCAAAGATGATTTTACAGCCCGGCAGAAAAACGGCCTGCAGCAGGCCATTAAGCATGCCTCCGACAACAGTCCATATTACCGCCGGGTTTTCGGGGAGGCAAACCTGAACCCCGGGCGAATCGACAGCCCCGCTGATTTTAAGAAAATTCCTTTTACGACGAAAAACGACCTGCGGGAGGCCTACCCTTACGGGATGGCGGCAGTACCCCTGGAGAAAATCCTGCGCATCCACGCTTCCTCCGGAACGACAGGCAAACCGATCGTGGCGGGATATACCAGGGGCGACCTGGACTGCTGGGCCGAAGGGGTAGCCAGGATCTGCGAGATGGCCGGGGTGACCAGTAGTGACATCGCCCAGATTTCTTTCGGTTACGGCCTCTTTACCGGGGGCTTCGGCCTGCATTACGGACTTGAATGGTTAGGTGCAACGGTAGTTCCCTTCTCAAGCGGAAACACCGAGCGTCAGCTATCCCTGATGCAGGACTTCAGGACCAACGTGCTGGTCAGTACCCCTTCTTTTGCAATCTACATGGCCGAGACAGCACGCGACCTGGGCTACAGCCCGCGCGATTTTGGTCTAAAGATAGGCCTTTTTGGCGGAGAGCCCTGTTCTGACGCGATGCGCGAAGATATCGAAAACCAGTGGGGCCTGAAAGCCACTGTCAACTACGGATTGACCGAAGTGGTCGGCCCCGGTATTTCCGGCGAGTGCATGGAGACTGCGGGCATGCATATTTTAGAGGATATCTACTATCCTGAAATTATTGACCCCAAAAGCGGGGAAGTTTTACCGGACGGCGAAAAGGGCGAACTGGTTTTAACCCCCATGTTTAAGGAGGGTTTCCCTGTGCTGCGCTACCGCACGGGCGATATTACCCGCCTGATTCCCGAACCCTGTCCCTGCGGGCGGACGACGCGCCGGATGGACTACATTACCGGGCGCAGCGATGACATGATTATCATCAAGGGTGTAAACATCTTCCCATCGCAGATCGAAGAAGTCCTGGCCGGTTTCAGCGAGGTTTCCCCGCATTACCGCCTCGTCCTGAAAAAGGAGAAAGGCTTTATCAAGGACCTGGAAATACAGGTCGAGCTGACTCCCGAAGGCTTTACCGACAGCTTCCAGGCTTTAGAAGCTCTCGATGGGCGGATCCGCCAGCGCCTGCGTTCGACTCTTTCCCTCGGACCGCGCGTCAAACTGATGGAGCCTAAATCGCTGGAACGGACCACCGGTAAAGCAAAAAGAGTTTTTGAAGTTGAGCAGTAAATTTACGCTGACTTAAAACAACCAAATATTGCAGAAGGAGAGGATAACGGCTTTGAATGATAAACGTGTAATCATGACCGGCAACGAGGCCATTGCTCTCGGAGCCTACGAAGGCGGGGTCACCGTGGGGACCGCCTACCCGGGAACACCGAGCACGGAAATCCTGGAGAACTTAGCCCGCTATGAAGGTGTTGACTGTAACTGGTCGCCGAATGAAAAAACTGCCCTGGAGGTGGCGATCGGCGCTTCGATGGAAGGAGCGCGTGTGCTGGCCGCGATGAAACATGTCGGGGTGAACGTGGCGGCCGACCCGCTGCTGACCCTTTCTTACACGGGAGTCGGCGGTGGCCTGGTGCTCGTTTCTGCCGACGACCCGGGAATGCACAGTTCGCAAAATGAGCAGGACAACCGCCACTACGCCCGCTTTGCCAAGATTCCGCTATTGGAACCATCCGACAGCGAAGAAGCGAGGGATTATGTAACCGCCGCTTTGGAAATTAGCGAAAAATTCGATACCCCCGTGATGCTGCGCACCACCACGCGAATTTCACATTCACGCAGCACCCTGGTTCCCGGGCAGCGGAAGGAACATGAAGTAAAGGGCTTTAAAAAGAACCCGGCAAAGTATGTCATGCTGCCCGGTTTTGCCCGCCTGCGCCACCCGCTGGTTGAAGAGCGCCTGCTGGCACTGCAGGAGGAAGCGGAAAAAAGCCCCATGAACCGGATTGAGCGCGGCTCGACAAAGTTCGGTGTGGTCTGCAGCGGAGTCGCCTACAATTATGCACGTGAGGCGCTGCCCGAAGCCAGTTTTCTCAAGCTCGGCTTCAGCCACCCGCTGCCTGAAAAACTGGTCCGCGAATTTGCTGAGCTGGTCGACGAGATAATCGTGATCGAAGAGCTCGACCCCTTCTTCGAAGAACAGCTTTTGGCGATGCATCTGAAGGTGCCGGTTAAGGGTAAGGAGCTTTTCGGCCTGCTCGGTGAACTGGGCGCTGAAATTATCCGCGAGAAGGTGCTGGGTCAAAAAATTGACCCGATCAGGGTCCGCGATGAAATTCCGGGCCGCCCGCCCGTTATGTGCCCCGGCTGTTCGCACCGCGGTGTTTTTTACACTTTAAAGAAACTAAAACTGAACGTGATGGGCGATATCGGCTGCTACACCCTGGGGGCCCTCCCCCCGCTGGAAGCAATCGATTCCTGTGTCTGCATGGGGGCCAGTATCGGCCTTGCTTTAGGCATGGCTAAGGCAAAGCCCGCGTCGGCCGAAAACACCGTTGCCGTTATCGGCGACTCAACCTTCCTGCATTCAGGAATCACCCCGCTTTTAGATGCAGTATACAATAACGCCCCGATTACGGTGCTGATTCTCGACAACAGCACCACGGCTATGACAGGCCACCAGGAGCACCCGGGAACAGGGACAACCCTGCAGGGCGAACCTTCTGCTTCAGTTAACCTGGAAGGACTCTGCCACGCTCTCGGCGTTAAGCGGGTGGCTGCTATAGATGCCTTCGACCTGAAAGAACTGCGGTCAACAATTAAGACTGAACTGGAGGCCGGCGAACCGTCTGTGGTAATTATACGCCGTCCCTGCGTCTTTTTGCTTTCGACTTTCGATGCGCCGCCCGCGGTCGACCTGGAAGCATGCACCGGCTGCGGCACCTGTATAAAACTGGGCTGCCCGGCCCTGAGCATGAAAGAAGAAAAAGCCAGGATCAACAGCACAATTTGCACTTCATGCGGCCTCTGCGAGCAGCTCTGCCGCTTCGATGCCATTAAATCTGTTCTTGAGAAGGCAGGTGAAAATAATGGCTAAAACCGATATTTTAATTGCCGGCGTCGGCGGGCAGGGCACTATCCTGACCGGCCGGATCATTGCCGCCCTTGCCATGGCGGAAGGCCTCGATGTTAAAACTGCCGAAACTCACGGCATGGCCCAGCGGGGCGGAAGCGTAATTACGCACGTCCGGATCGGGGAAAAGGTTTACTCACCCCTGATCCCCCAGGGCGACGGTGACTTCCTGCTTTCCTTTGAAAAACTGGAAGCCCTGCGCTGGCTGCCCTACCTGTCACCCGGGGGCACGGTAATCGTCAACACTCAGGAACTCGAACCCCTGCCCGTCCTGACCGGGCAGATCGAATATTCAACCGGTATTTTAGAAGAAATCGAAAGCAAGGCAGCCCGCCTGATTGCCGCCGATGCCCTCTCTATCGAACCGGTTACCCGGAATGCCCGGATGGTTAACACCTTCCTGCTGGGCATCCTCGCCCAGACCATGGAATTTGAAAAGGAAAAATGGCTGCTGACCATGGAACAGACCATCAAGGCCAAGCTGGTCGACATCAACAAGCAGGCCTTCGAAGCCGGCTGGGAGTTTGCCCGGGAGGACGGGTAACGGAAAACTGCAATAAGTTAACAAAAACAAGCCTGTCCACTTTTTGTTAACTTATTATATTAAAGGGCTTTCGGCAGGGATAATAATCCCCCGAAAGCCCTTTTGTTATTGTTTTGTGGCCTGGGTTACCGGTCAGGCCGGCCCCTGGGGCAGGTTTTCGACGCCCAGTTCTTTCATGATTTCAGCCGTGGCGTGGTCCAGCTTTGCTTCGCGATCGCTGTCGAGAGGTTTCGGGCTGTGGGTCTCTTTGATTTCCCTGACCCGCTCCTGCGCGCGCTGGAAGATATCCTTTTTTCCTTCGGCGTCCCAGCTGCCGCGCTCGCGGCGGTCTACCACTGTCGAAGGGGTGAAGGGTTCCGTTTTGAAGTGTTTAAAAGTGTGCTCTGTTTCCAGGTAATTTCCGCCCGGGCCCAGTTCATTGATCAGGTCTACAGCCAGCGATTCAGGGGAGAAATCCAGCCCGCGGTCCAGGCGCAGGGCTATACCACATATTTCGTGGTCGATGACCAGTTTCTCTAAACTGAATGTATTGACGAAATCGAGCGCACCGACGCCGGAAATCATGTTGAAACCGGCCAGCAGGGCGATGATACCGCTGATCCCGGTTTCAAAACCGGCCTGCATATCGATTACCTTTGAGTCGCTCAGGGCGGCGTAGGTATGGGTGGGCATACCGAAATATTTACCCATCTGGGCGTAGGAAGCGGAGATCATGGTCGCTTCTACAGCACTCATCGGGGTGGTTCCGTAATGCATGTCAAACTGAACCGGCGCGCCGCCATAGACAACCTTTGCCCCGGGGCTGACACACTGGGCGAGAACCAGCCCGCTCAGGGTTTCAGCGGTGTGGACAATCAGCGAACCGGACAGGGTAACCGGACTGCCTGCACCGGGCATAGGCAGGGATATAGTCTCCATGGGCAACCCGCTGCGGGCGCAATCGATAATGTTCTGGGCGCTGATATGAGTCCACTTCAGCGGCGGCGACGGGCAGATATCGAAGAGGGCGATCGGCTTTTCGCGCAGCTGATCATGCCCCCCGGCTACTGCTGCCAGCATTTCGCGCATGTGGTTAACCCCCGGAACGCTGAACGCGCCGGTGACTACCGCTTTGGGCGAATTTTTCAGGCAGAGGTAAAGGCGGTAGCTGTCGCCGATTGGTTTGGGCACATCGTAGCAGACCACGGAGGTGGACTGCAGGCGCACGTTATCGAGAGCGTCGTTGACCCGGCTGATCTGGACCAGGTCTTTCGATTCAGTTTTACGCACGGTTTTACCGTCGGATTCGAGAAACTTGATCAGGGAAGAACCCGGATCGAAGTGGATCTCGTTGCCGCTTAAATGGGCAGACGGTTCTCCGTCGCGGTCGTAAAGCCGGATGGATGACGGCGCCTGCTTGATCGCGTCATCTACCATCTGCGGGCTGATTTTAGCCGTTTTTTTATCGAAGTCGACCCGGGCCCCGTGATCTTTTAAGATCTTCAGGGCTTCATCCGATTCGAACATTATGCCGCTGGTTTCAAGAACGTTCAGGGCTTTCTCGTGGATCATCTTGATCTGATCGTTACTGAGCAGGCGCAGGGCCGGTTGGCCGGAAAATGTGTACTTATCCATCGGGGTAACCTCCATTTTTTTTAATAGCATGCGTACCTGCTCCGCTTAGAGCTGCCGGAAGGTCCGGATCTCTCTGCAGGTGTGAGCAGGTACGATCATTAATTAATTATTCACATGCAGCCGGGCTTCTGAGCAGTAAAAAACAGCTGTTTCAGATTACAGCCCTGACGTGACCAGGGAACAGTTCATGTTTCAAACCTGGATTTTAAGACTATCTTTAGCTCATTTCCTTCTTTTCTGTCGGCTCCATCGCTACGGCGCGGCCGTTTAACAGTGAGGCAACTCCCACATCGTAGTTGTTATGGCTCCCGCCGCAGATAGCGCAGGGAATGTCGGGGTCAACCAGGCGCTTCGGTTCGGTGTAGGAGTATACCCCGCCTTCGAAGTTGCGCAGGACGACCCTGTTTGGCGACTGGCTGATCAAGTACTGGGGCATAACCGGTATTTTACCGCCGCCGCCGGGGGCGTCGACAACGAAGGTCGGCACGCCTAAGCCTGTACTGTGGCCGCGGATATTTTCGATAGCTTCAATGCCTGCGCTGACCGAGGTGCGGAAATGTTCAATGCCCTGGGACAAGTCGCACTGGTAGATGTAGTACGGGCGGACCCGGATCTTCAGCAGCTCGTTGCTCAGTTTTTTAAGCAGCTCCGGGCAGTTATTTACTCCCGCGAGCAGAACGGACTGGTTGCCCAGCGGAATCCCGGCATCGGCCAGGCGGTCGCAGGCCGCCTTCGCTTCAGCAGTGATCTCCTTTGGGTGGTTAAAGTGGGCATTTAAGAAGATTGGGTGATACTTAGCCAGCATTTCACAAAGCTTGTCTGTTATGCGCTGGGGCATGACCACGGGTGTGCGGCTGCCGAAGCGGATTATTTCGACGTGTTCAATCGAACGCAGTTCTTTGAGGATATATTCGATCAGGTCGTCCCCGATCAGGAGGCCGTCTCCCCCGGAAATCAGCACGTCCCTTACCGCAGGTGTCCGGCGCACATATCCGATCGCCGCATCAATCTGCTTGCGGTTGCGCGCTTCATCCCGGCCCCCGGCCATGCGGCGGCGGGTGCAGTGACGGCAGTACATGGAACACTGGTCGGTCACGAGCAGGAGAACACGGTCAGGGTAACGGTGGGTCAGGCCTTCAACCGGGGAATCGACATCCTCGTGCAGGGGATCGGACATATCCGAGCCGGAGTGGTGCAGCTCAAGCGATGTAGGCACAGCCTGTTTGCGCACAGGGCAGTCCCGGTCGGTGGGGTCCATCAGTGCAGCATAGTATGGGGTAATCGCCATTCTGAATGTCTGCAGGCATTTTTCAACCCCTTCGCTCTCTGCCTCATTCATTTCAACAACCTGTTTTAACTGCTCCAGGGTGGTGATGCGGTTGCGAACCTGCCAGTGCCAATCGTTCCATTCTTCCGCAGTAACATCTTTCCATAACGGTATTTCCCGGTAATCACGCATTTAAATTGCTCCTTTCCGGTTTTCAATCCCGGTAGTAAATATTCTCAGCAAACAGCGGGGCATGTATAAGCCGCCCGCGCGAATAATAATCGATGCGATTTTGCACCCGATACCTGCATGTATGCAAATTTTTAGATTAGGTCAAGCTCATAGGATACCGAGTGGGTCGTAAACCCCACCTTTTCATAGGTTCTACGGGCAGCATGGTTGTCATTGAGGGCATTTAACTCAAGCCTGGTCAGGTTCTGCTCTTTGGCCGCGGAGATAACGTGGCGCAGGAGATGACAGGCCAGTCCGCGCCCGCGATACTGCGGATCGATGATCACATCTTCGATATGACCGTACCAGTTATCATGCCAGGTAGAATAATGCCCGAGATGCAGGCTGGCAGTGCCTGTCACCACCCCTTCGATCAGGATGATAAAAGTGAGGACTTTCTGGGGATGCTTAACCACGTAACGGTAACTGCGCTGCAGCACTTCCGGGGCAGCCTGCTTATCATAAAATTCTAAAAGCATCGTCCAGAGGCGGATAACTTCTTTTTCGTCTGCAGCTGTGGCCTGTCTTACCTCCATACGGCTGTTCCTTCCCGGTTTCAGTATTATAATCCTCCATCATTGTAACAAATTATCTGTCCGTTGGAAAATCTTTTTTACCTTCGGTTAACAATATGAGTCTTTCCAGGGTACATCAAGTATAAAGCCGACCCGAAGGCCGGCTTTATTGAAAACTGTGAATCTACTGCCTTATGAAAACTACTTCATGCTTGCGTCAATCGCTTCTGCTGAAGCGGTTGTTTTACCCACGATGCGGACAAAAACGATCAGGACAATGATCCCGACGATAATTGAAAAGATCGGGGGAACGCCCAAACCGGCCGGAATAAAGCCGAAGATAGAGGCAACGACAGCTCCGGTAACCGCATAGGGAATCTGGGTGCGGACGTGGTCGATATGGTCTGCTCCGGCACCGGTTGAGGAAAGAATAGTGGTGTCGGAAAGCGGTGAGCAGTGGTCACCGAAAATGGCTCCGGTAAGAACGGCAGCCAGGGTCGGGATCAGGAGAGGCTCTCCGCCGAGTGCAAAGGCAACCGGGATAGCCAGCGGGGTAACGATACCCATGACACCCCAGGATGTACCCATAGCAAACGCCATGAAGCAGGAAAGGATGAATATTAACAGGGGCAGGATTGCGCCCGAAAGACCAACTCTTTCAACCACACCTACCAGGTAATCGGCAGTGCCGAGTTCACCGGAAATGTAACTTAAGGCCCAGGCCAGGACAAGGATAATCAGGGCCGGGAAGACAGACTTGGCTCCGTTAATCAGGGTATCAATTGCTTCCTGGAGAGGTACAAGCTTTTGGACTAAAACCATGACCAGGGTAACCAGGGCACCGAGACTGGAAGCCCAGAGCAGCACAACGCTGGAGTCTGCGTTACCGAAAGCATCCGTTAGGCTGACGCCCGGTTCTGTTCCGCCGCCTTCTACATAAAGGCCGACGAAAGTTGTAACGATAATGACCAGGACCGGGATGACGAAGTTATACCAGCGAAATGGTGTGTTTTCAGCAGGCTGGAGTATTTCGGTATCTGTTGCCGACAGCGGCACAGCCCCGTCACGCAGCAGTTTGCCTTCTTTACGCGCTCTTACTTCTGCATCATACATCGGGCCGTAGTCTTTCATGGTAAGTGAAAGGATAACTACCAGGGCCAGGGCAAAGATGCTGTAGAAACGGTAAGGGATACTCTGCAGGAAGATCAGGTAAACGGGGGCTTCTTCCATGCCGATAGCGGCATAGCCTTCCCCGATAACACCAAGTTCAAAGCCGATCCAGGTCGAGATCAGGGCGATCGTTGCGATCGGAGCAGCCGTGGAGTCGATCATGTAAGAAAGCTTCTCTCTCGATATTTTCAGCTTGTCAGTAACCGGCCTGGCAGTGTTACCTGCGATCAGGCAGCTGGCATAATCATCAAAAAAGATGATTAAACCCATTACCCAGGCAGAAACCATCCCGCCGCGGGCAGTTTTCGCTTTGCGGGCCAGGGCTTCGGCGATAGCGTGCGCTCCGCCTGCCTTGGTTACCAGCCCCAGGGTACCGGCAATGATCATAGTAAAGATAAGAATTGCCGCATACCAGGGGTCAGCCGCGCTTTCCAGCATGTAGACATCAATCGAACGGAAAAACCCATCTATGGGGTTGGCATGCAGGAACGTAGCGCCCAGCCACACTGCAATAAATAAAGAGATTATTACCTGGCGTGTTGCTATAGCCAATATGATAGCTAAGATTGGCGGTAAGATAGAAAGAATTCCATAATCCATAAAATTATACCTCCTGACAAATTTTTACCCACACGTACACAACAGTTAATGAACCCAGCTAAGCTAAGATTGCCCTCCTTCCCCGGTTCAAACTGTCAATTAACAATAATTCTCCATTTAACTGTTTATTCCTGCTAAAATTGCCAGCCATTCTACCAAATAAGTAATTTTTCTTGTATAATTGACATACTTGCTCAAATAAACGGCAACTACAGCCTTATAGCAGGCAGAGCAGGCGCATTTTTCTTGTAAAAAACCTTTTAATCAGTTCTAAATTGGTGGTGGCTGAATGCTTCCTGATGGCTTTAACTGGCTTGACATCGTGATTGGCCTGATCCTGATTGGCACCCTGATCAAGGGAATCAGCATCGGACTGATCAGGAGCATCTTCAGTATAGCGGGTATTATCGCAGGGCTGGTCCTGGCAATTAACTTTTACGCGCAGGGCAGCAGCCTGCTGATGAGTTATATCAGTATTGCGCAGCTCTTCGCTGACGCCCTCAGTTTTTTTATGATTTTTTCATTTGCAGCTGTAACCGTTCATGTGCTGGGCTCGATTATTGCCGGCATAACGCGTTTTCGCATCTTCAGGCTTGTCGATAAAATTGGCGGCAGCGCTGCGGGTCTCTTCATCGGGTTGACCATGGTCGGGGTTATCCTGATCATGATGACCGCATTTCCGCTTTATGAAAATTTTCAGGATCATGTAGAAGAGTCTTACCTGGCCGGCCCAATTGTCGAAACAACTTTTTCCGTCTACGAGGAACTCTCCGTCCTGCTGCCCATAGACCTGCCCGGCCTGACGGTTGTCCCCGAAGAGGTGAGCAGTTATTTTAACAATATCGGCAGCAGCACCAGTTACAGCGGCGTTAACTACGCTGACCTCGAGGGAGCAACCTGTTTCGTCTGCGAAGCGCCGGTGGAGTTTATCGGATACCTTGATAACGATAAGCAGACTGTATCGCCCAAGTTTATCTGTACCCGGTGCGGGCGGACCAGTGACGGGTGCCAGACTTATGAAGGATACCATATGATGTATGAAACGTGCCCGGTTGAGCTGGGCCTGCAGGGGTACCGGCTTGACTGCGGAATCTGGAAAAATAACAGCTACCACCGCCCGGCAGGGCCCTGCGTGGTCTGCGGAGTCGAGTAGGCTTAAGCCGGTTCGATGAGATCCGGGGTGTTGTTAGCGGGTTTATTGACTGCCCGGGAAACGGGATGTGCAGTCATCTCTTCAGGCGGGCTGGGCTTTAGCATTTCAAGCAGGCCGGCCGGATCAGAGGCAGGATCGAGCCACTTTTCAAAACTGCCCGGCGGGATAATCACGGGCATTCGGTTGTGCAGCGGCTCTACGACCCGGTTCGGGTCCGTGGTCAGGATTGTGCAGGTTTCAAGGGGGCTGCCGCTCTTTTCCCAGCGTTCCCAGAGGCCGGCCAAAGAAAACGGCTGCCCGTCTTTGCGGCTGATATAATAAGGCTGTTTGGCCCCTTCCTCATCTTTCTTCCACTCGAAAAACCCGCTGGCGGGAATAAGCAGCCTTCTTTTTTTAAAAGCGTCCCTGAACGATGGTTTTTCGGGCGCTGTTTCGGAACGGGCATTGATCATGCGGTTGCCGATGGAACTGTCTTCAGCCCAGAAGGGTACCAGACCCCACTTCAGGCAAGTAAACTCTTTACTGCCAAACCGGGGCGACTGGCGAAGGGCCAGGATTTCCTGGGAGGGGGCAATGTTATAGCGGGGCTGCAAATCCAGGCACAATTCCAACCCGTAAAGCAACTCTAAAATCTTTTTTTCGGTCACCAGCGCAAATCGTCCGCACATGGTTTTCTCCTATCCCGCGATAGTATCAATGTGCCCCACTATGAAAACGGGCCTTTCCAGTTACTGATCTTCATCATCCCCCAAATCTTCCTGGACATCGTAGAAACCAAGGTTGAAGCGGTGGATGGTGGGGACGCCGGGGGGCACAAACGAAACCCGGTCCCCCCCCTGCAGGGGGGTCGACAGCGGTTTAACCAGCCGGTTAATAAAAGCCACTTCAACATCTTTAGCCGGGATGTCAAGTTTTTTGCACAGTTCATTAGCAGTCAGGGGCCCTTCGGCCTTGTAGAACAGCGGGTCGGGCCAGTTTCTTTCTTTAAACAGAAAATAAAGTTTTCCAAAACCGCGAACTTCTATTTCTTTCACGGACATCAACACCCCAAATTATTTATTTTTTACCCTTCATTTTCATTTAAGATGATTAAAGCGTCAACGACTACCGGTTCAGCGCCGCTGATAATAATCGGATTGAGGTCGACTTCGGCAATTTCCGGGTGAAGCAGGCCCAGGCTGCCGACTACCTGTAATATGCCAGCGAGGGCATCACGGTCAGCCTGCGGCATGCCCCTGAAAGATTCGAGCATTGCTGCCGCCCTGATCCCGCCGACCATTTCCAGGGCATCGGCCCTGCCAAGGGGGGCCAGGCGGAAAGTGGTATCGTTGAGCACCTCGGCGAAGACACCGCCGAGGCCGAAGAGGACACAGGGCCCGAACCCTTCATGACGGGTCATCCCGGCCATCACTTCCCGGTCTCCTTTAATCATTTTCGACAGTAATACTGCCGTTTCCTGCCCGGCTGCACCAACCACGGCCCGGTAGGCGCGGCGCAGATCATCTTCATCCCGCAGGCCGAGATGGATAAGCCCCCTTCCCGTTTTATGGGTAACTTCGGGGGAGCAGCCCTTAAGCGCCAGCGGGTAGCCGATTTTGCCGGCAGCAGATGCTGCTTCTTCAACAGAATGGGCCAGGCTGTCTTCACTGACCGGAACGCCGTATGCCGCCATTATTTTTTTGGAACTGTATTCGTCCAAGACCCGGTGGCCGCTGCACAGTGCCTTTTCGATAATCTCTACAGCCTCTTCTGAGCGGGCAGGAAGTTCGGCAGCCTGCCGGTCCGGCCGCTCCCTGACCATGTTGTAGCGATGGAGGGCCAGCATGCTGCGGGCCGCTTTTTCAGGCCCGTCGAAGACAGGGGTGTTGTTATCCTGGTAGGCAGCGGTAAAGTTGTCGTCGCGGCCGAAAAATGATGACATGATCAACGGCAGCCCGTATTTACCGGGCAGGGAAAGCGGTTCATCAATGTTCCCTATCTGCCGGGCAGCGAAATCTTCGGGGTCCATATCGCCGACCAGGTCGGCCAGGTGGGGATAGATAACCTTCATAAAGCCGCTGCCCATTAAGCCGTGCATCACTATACCGTCAACTTCACCGCTTTTCATGATCAATTCCGGGATGGTGGTGCTTAACGCCTCTGCGCTCAGGTGAAAAGTCAAATCGACCGGGTTGCCGGAAGAACCGTGGGCCGGAAGGTGCTTCCTTAATCCGGCCTGCAGTTTGTCGGAAAAGGCGGGCACTTCGAGGCCGCCTTCGTTGCAGGCGTTGGCCATTGCTGTGCCCGGGCCGCCCGAGTTGGTTATAACGGCAACGCGGCGCCCTTTGAGGCGTGGTTGCGTGGCCAGGGCCCAACCCTGGTAGTAGAGTTCTTCAATGGAGTTGACCCGGATAATGCCCGCCTGCTTCAGGAGGCCGTCGTAAAGGTAGTCGGGGCCGGCCATGGCGCCGGTATGGCTTGATCCGGCCCGCGCCCCGGCATCCGTCCCCCCGACATACTGGGCTAGAACCGGCTTGTGTGGGGTTATTTTGCGGGCAGTTTCGAGAAACCGCCTGCTGTCTTTTAACCCTTCGATGTAGAGGGTTACCGCCCTGGTCTGTTCATCTGCGCCCAGGTATTCGAGGGCGTCGATAATATCAATATCTCCTTCATTGCCGACAGAAATCGCCTTGCTGAAGCGGATCCCCCTGCGCTGCAGGTAAGGCAGGGTCTGGGTGATATATGTGCCGCTCTGCGAAGCCATGCCGAGGCAGCCCGGCGGCCCGGTCAGCGGCATCACGGTTACGTTAAGCGGCAGGTCGCTGTTAATGATCCCCATGCAGTTCGGGCCGAGGAAGCGGATTCCGTAGCGCCCGGCGGTTTCCCTGAGCTGCTGCTCGAGTTCCTTGCCGGCCGGGCCGGTTTCACCAAAACCCGCGGTAATCACGATCGCCCGCTTTGTGCCGATTTTACCGAAATCTTCAAGGATCTGCACCACGAGGGGCGCCGGCAGAACAAACATAACCAGGTCGGGCGCTTCCGGCAGATCGAGCGCTGAAGAGTAAGCCTTATAGCCGAAAACTTCTTTTTCGGTCGGGTGAATCGGGTAGAACTTCCCCGGGAAACCGTCTTTAATAATGCTTAAAGCCTGGATAGCGCCCATTTTCATGGGGTTATTGCCTGCACCGACGGTCGCTACAGACTTTGGGTTCATCAGCTGTTGTAACGGATTGTTTCCCACTGTTATCGCCTCCCCTTGTAAAATTCAAGTCAATTAAGTTAATTCCTGCTTAAATTGATCTTTTGAAGGCGATTACTCCGCGGATGTAGAATTATTAATTTAACCAGTCAGCCATACCGGCAAGTTAGGTTCGCCGCTTATGCGGCCGGCTAAAATACAGAATGCGAGGAGCGGATTTTGTGAAACTTTTTGACCCGATTAAAATTGGAGCCATGGAACTGAAGAACCGGATTGCCATGCCTGCAGTTCATCACTGTTACACTCCCGAGGGCTTTGTCAACGAACGTTTAATTAAGTATTACGAGGCGCGGGCCCACGGCGGCGCCGGGCTGATCACTATCGGAGGATGCACGATCGACCTGCTTGGACAGGGGCCGATGATGATCGGGCTCCATGATGATAAGTATATTGACGGATTGGCCCAACTGGCCGCTGCAATTCAGGACAACGGCGCCAGGGCTGCTGCCCAGCTCTACCAGGCCGGGCGCTATACCCACAGCATGATGACCGGCCAGCAGCCGGCAGCCCCTTCACCTCTGGCTTCAAGGCTGACGCGGGAAACCCCGCGGGAAATGACCCGGGAAGATATTGAAGCGGTTACAGAAAGCTACGGACAGGCTGCCCGCAGGGTTAAGGAAGCCGGCTTTGATGCCGTGGAAGTGCTGGCCAGTGCGGGCTACCTGATCTGCCAGTTCCTCTCCCCGATTACAAACGAGCGGACCGACCGGTACGGCGGTTCCTGGGAGAACCGCGTCCGCTTCGGTTTAGAGGTGATCGGTCGAATCAGGGAGATGACCGGACCGGATTACCCGGTTATTGTCCGCATTTCCGGAAACGATTTTATGCCGGGCAGCAATACCAACCAGGAAGCGGCCCTTTTTGCAGCGGAACTGGAAAAAGCGGGCGTCGATTGCATAAACGTGACGGGTGGGTGGCATGAATCGAGGGTCCCGCAGATTACGGGAGAACTGCCCCGCGGCGGTTTTGCTTACCTGGCCCGCGGGATCAGGGAAGCGGTCAGCGTACCCGTAATGGCCAGCAACCGCATTAACGACCCGCGGGATGCGGAATATATATTGCAGCATTATATGGCCGACATGATCAATATGGCCAGGCCCCTGATCGCCGACCCGGAGCTGCCGAACAAGGCGCGGGAAGGCAGGTTCGATTCGATCAGGCGCTGTATCGCCTGCAACCAGGGCTGCCTCGACATGGTATTCACCATGCAGGACGTCCACTGCACGGCGAACCCCGCCGCGGGGCGGGAACAGAAAGTGAGCATTGAAAAGGCAGAAAGCCCGAAGAGGGTGCTGGTTGTCGGCGGCGGGCCGGCCGGTATGGAAGCAGCGCGCCTGGCGGCAGCCAGGGGCCACCGGGTGACCCTGTGGGAAAAAGGGGAACGGCTCGGCGGCAATTTAAGTTACGCCGCCATGCCTCCCGGTAAAAGCGATTTTATAACCCTGCTCCACTACTACGAGTATGAATTGGATTGCAACGGGGTGCAGGTAGTCTTGAACCGTGAAGCTTCGGCGGGTGAAGTGGCGGCGGAGAACGCCGATGTGGTAATCCTGGCCACCGGGGCAAAAGGGGCGCCTGTCCCCTTCCCGGTTAAGGGCGATCTGCCGATGGTTTCCGCGCTGGCTGTGCTGGACGGTTCTGCAGTTCCCGGCGAGCGGGTCGTGATCATCGGGGGCGGTTCAGTCGGCTGCGAAACTGCGGTTGCCACTGCCGAGATGGGCACTATTTCGGCTGAAACGCTGAAATTCCTGATGGAAAACGATGCCGAAACCCCGGAACGGCTCAGGGAACTGCTGAACCGCGGCACGAGGGATGTAACCCTGGTTGAAATGGAGAAAGGCATCGGCCGCGATATCGGCATCAGTACCCGCTGGGTGGTAATCACGTGTATCCGCCGCCTCGGAATCAGGGTCCTTGATCAGCATAAGGTCCAAGAAGTCAATGAAAAAGGGGTGCTGGTCGAAAAAGACGGCGAAGAAACCCTCCTGCCTGCAGACACGGTCGTCCTGGCCTCCGGGGCGGTAGCCAACAACCCCCTGGAAGAAGCGCTGACCGGGAAGGTTAAAGAGCTGCACGTGATTGGAGATGCGCTCAGCCCGCGAAAACTGACCGAGGCGATCAGGGAAGGCTTCGACCTGGCCAGGGAGATTTAAGAGATTTAAGCGGGCCAAAAAGCCCGGCCCGGGAAAGAACCGAAACATATGTTATAATCCGGCGCTAACAACGCCGGAAGGCAAAATTTAATATAAAAAAGCCGCCCGTTTTTTTAGGATTTTTGAAAACGGGCGGCTTGTTTTCTATGATCATAATGAGTTCAGAGAACCTTTATTCGTCTTTGCCGTAAATAAAATCTTCGGTCAGCTGGTAAGCCATGTAATCGGGGTACTGGCGGGGCGGGTGCTTGGAAAAGAAAGCCGACGGGCCTTCCAGAATCCCTCCTTCACCGCGATCGAGGGCCAGTTTGCAGCAGCGGATCGCATCAATGGCAATGCCAGCCGAGTTTGGCGAATCTTCCACGCTTAAGCGCATTTCCAGGTTAATCGGCACGTTGCCAAAAATCTGCCCTTCCATGCGCAGGAAGCAGACCTTATTATCTTTCTGCCAAGAGACATAGTCGCTGGGCCCGATATGGATGTCGCGGTCAGCCAGGCGCTTTCCGGCAGCCGACTGGACCGCTTCTGTCTTGGAAATACGCTTGGTGGCCAGGCGCCCCTGGTTGGTCATATTCAGGAAATCTGTGTTTCCACCTGTATTTAGCTGGTAAGAGCGGTCAAGTTTAACCCCGCGTTTACTGAACAGCTCGGCCAGGGCACGGTGCAGGATTGTCGCCCCCATCTGCGATTTAATATCATCGCCGATGATCGGGACGTTTTTTTCGGCAAACCGGGCGGCCCACTCCGGGTCGCTGGCGATAAAAACAGGGATATTGTTGATAAAGGCAACGCCTGCTTCCAGGGCGCAGTCAGCGTAAAAACGGGATGCTTCTTCTGAACCGGCAGGCAGGTAGTTGAGCATCACTTCCGCTCCTGAATTGCGCAGGGAAGCTACAATTTCTTCTTTCTCCTGCCCGGGGACTTCGCTCGGCACAAAGGTGTAGTCGTCTTCGAAATTAAGCATATGCCCGGATACTCCATCGAGCATTTTGCCCATCTGCACTTTAACCCCGCAGGGTGGCAGGTTGGGAAAAAATTGCTGGGCGCAGTTTGGCGGGGCAAAGACCGCTTCGTTGATATCCCGGCCTACCTTGCGCTTATCTATGTCAAAAGCGGCAGTTACTTCAATGTCACAGGGGCGGTATCCGCCAATCTTCCAGTGCATCAGGCCGACAGCATCTTCTTCGTTATTTACACGGTAGTAGTTAATTCCCTGAACCAGGGCGCTGGCGCAGTTTCCCACGCCGACGATTGCAATTTTTATGTTTGACATTTCCAGATCCCTCTTCCTGCAAATATTGTTATGGGTATTGTTTCAGATTTAGCCTCTTTAAGATTGTTACTTATTACCCAAAAAATATTATAACGTATCGGGGGCAATCGGTCTATACAGGGCGGCAGGTTGTGGGCGGCATTTTCCCGGGCCCTGAGGCTCTTTTCTCCTCCTCTCCTGTCTGCCTTCCAGCTAATCTTTACTTCACTTTTACCTTCTCTTCTTCTCCAGCAACCCGGTTACTGAACCATAGAGCGAAACATAACCGGCCTGATAACAGGCTTTTTTGCGAAGCCGGGACAGGATTCTGAAACCAGGGTAAAGAATATTGATAGCAGGAAAGGATATCGAAAAACTCCCGGCTGTGCGGGCTGAGGCCGGGGTTACTTGAGTGAGATTCAACGGGCATGATGCTAAATTATTTAATGGGAGGTTTCTTTGATGGGTAATAATTTTGAACTGGTGGGACAGGATGACAGGATGGAGCTGTTTCGGCTCGAAACTGCCCCTTTCGGCACCAATGCCTATATCATCTACTGCAGGGAAAGTGGCGACAGCGTTTTGATCGATGCCCCGGGGGATGCCGATTTGATCAGGGAAAAACTGGAGGGTTCAAAGGTGCAGGGCATCCTGCTTACCCACGGCCACGTGGACCATGTTATGGCTCTAGAAGAATTGCATTCAGAGCTGGGCGCCCCTCTGGCTGTCCACGAGAAGGATGCGGGAGCGCTTCCCGTCGAGGCTTACCGCCTGCTGCGAGACGGCGATATTATTGAGTGCGGGAAAGTAAGACTGGAGACGTTTCATGTTCCCGGCCATACACCGGGCAGCCTCTCTTTTAAGGTAGGAGATTACCTGGTTTCAGGGGATACCATGTTCCCTGGCGGCCCGGGGAAAACCGGAACGCCGCAGGATTTCAAACAGATTCTAACTTCAATCCGGGAAAAGATGCTGACCCTGCCGGACCGGACTATAGTGCTGCCGGGGCACGGCGATTCGACCACTATCGGCAGCGAGCGGGCCCTGATCAAGGGCTTCCTGGCCCGCGGCTACGATGATAACCTCTGCGGCGATGTAACCTGGCAGTAAGGTTATTATTGCTACCAGGGAATCTCAACAAGGTGAAAGGCTTCTGCTAATTCATAGTCCTGATCGGCGGCGGCATCTTCGGCGCGCTGGCGCAGCCACTGTTCGATAGCCGGAAAGTGGTGCCCGCCGACCTGGCTTTCATGGCAGCGCAGGGCAGCCAGCTTGGTCTCAAATGTCGTGCTTATATTTGAATAGTAGTTCGGCTCTTCGCTGGCCCAGAGCAGGATCTCTTTTACCTTGTGGGGCTGCAGGCCTTCTTCCAGCAGCTCGGGGTAAGAGAGGTGATCGCGGGCATAGGGGAATGCGGCATCAAGAACAACCTGCCCGGTAATGCGGTGATCGCGGTGCCAGATGTAGCGCCGGTAGGGATCGGCGGTAACCAGCATATCCGGTTTGAACGTGCGAATCCAGCGGACGATATCTTTGCGGAACCCCGGAGTATCTTCGAGGGTCTGGTCTTCATAGCCGAGGAAGACAACTTCCCGCACGCCCAGCAGTTTGGCCGCCGCTTCCTGCTCTTTCATCCTTGTTTTGGTTAATGCTTCAGGTTTTACATTCGGGTCACTGGTCCCTTTATCGCCGTTGGTGCAGATTACATAGGCAATCTTCTTGCCTTCTTTAACCCAGCGGGCAACCGAGCCGGCTACCCCGAATTCAGAATCGTCGGGATGAGGGCTGATGACCATAATATCCATTTTACGGTTTTGTTCGTTTTCGTTTTGCAACCCTTTTACAACCACCTTTACATTATTTGAAACGGCCTTGGACCTTGCTTCAGGCAGACGCTAACCCTGTCCGCTGCTGCTGCTACTACGGCTACTGCCGGGAAGGTGAACATCCATCTGGGGATAGGGAATGTTAATACCGGCCTGATCGAATGCAATTTTCACTTTTTCAAACATTTCAAAGTAGATGGTCCAATAATTGTCTCTTTCACACCACATTCTAAAATAGAAGATAACGGCACTGTCACCGTGTTCACCCAAAATTACCTGGGGTGCGGGATCTTTAAAGACCAGGGGATGGTTTTCCGCTATTTCCATTAAAACCGATTTAACTTTTTCGATGTCATCATCGTAGCCGACGCCAAAAGTAAAGTCGAGCCTGCGGGTCGTGTTGGTGCTGTAATTTATCATGCTGCTGTTCGACAAGAGGCCATTGGGGACGATAATTCTTTTGTTATCGGGAGTATTGAGCAGGGTATAGAAAATCTGGATCTCTTTTACCGTACCGGCCTGCCCGGCCGCTTCTATGTAGTCTCCCACTTTAAAAGGCCTGAGGAGGAGAATTAATACGCCTCCTGCAAAGTTGGACAAGCTGCCCTGGAGAGATAACCCGACAGCAAAAGCAACGGCACCGAGTACGGCGATAAACGATGTCATCGCCAG
>SKOR01000033.1 GCA_007119965.1 Syntrophomonadaceae bacterium | reverse complement strand
GCGTTAGGGAAACTTCACATCAGGGGTCCGGTTGCACCCGAAATACTGGAGCAATATAGTCTTTCTGCAGGATTGTGCTGCTTCAGGCCCTCATCCCGTCAGCACCAGGCTATTGTTGACCTGTCGCGTGAAGATGACGGTCTCGTTTTTACTGCAGCGCTTGCCAATTTTGTTGTTTCCTATGTGACATTTCAAAAACCCGACTATCCGTGGTGGCAGGAACGATGCTTCCCCCGGTTAATTGAACTGGGCAGCATAGAAACTGATCCCTGTTGGCGCAAGATGGGTATCAGCAAAACCCTGCTAGACCAGTTGTTTGAAAACCCCGAGTTTCCATTCTTCGAAGATTTTATCGTAATTGCCATCCAGTTCATTCAAAGCTGGGACCTTAAAAACACAGGAATGTCACCATGGTCATACCGCCAGTTTATGCTTGACTTCTTTAATAAGTTCGACTTTGTAACCTGGGAAACCGTCGATCCTGAAGTCCGTGAACACCCCTGTAACATCCTGCTGGCCCGGGTCGGTAAAAATACCGGAATGAAATACATCAAACACTTCACTAATTGCTGCCTCGGCACAACTTAATAAATTTATTGCCTGAATTTTAAAGGAATTGCCTAATTTACATCGAATACTTTTTTTATTCTCTAATATTGCTATAGGAGGTCACGTATATGACAGAGAAAGATGATCGTAATATGTTCAGTGAAGAACAACCACAACCATTCCTACCGCCAAAAGATTTCAAAGAAAATGCACTGATCAAAGATGATAAACCTTACGTGGAAGCTGAAAAGGACAGTTTGGGTTTCTGGGCAAAAAAGGCGGAAAGTCTGCAGTGGATTAATAAGTGGGAACAGGTCTTAGATGACAGTAACCCACCTTATTTCAAATGGTTTGTTAACGGCAAACTTAACGTATCGGCCAACTGCCTCGATCGGCACGTAGAAAACGGCCTTGCCGACAAGGAAGCTATTATTTTTGAAGGAGAAAAAGGTGACTCGGTAATACTGACCTACAGAGAGCTCCTTGCAGAGGTCAGCAAGTTCTGCAATGTCCTCCAGGGCCTGGGAGTTTCCAGGGGGGATACGGTAACTATCTGGATGCCCATGATTCCCGAGGCTGTCGTTGCCATGCTGGCCTGCACCCGTATCGGCGCCGTCCACAGCGTGGTGTTCGGTGGATTCAGCCCCGATGCCCTTAAAGACCGCATCCTGGATTCAAAGTCAAAACTGTTGGTCACCGCTGACGGGGCCAACAGAAAAGGCAAAGTACTGCCGATGAAAGGCCTGGCGGAAGAAGCGCTGGAAGATTGCCCGAGCATCGAAAAAGTAGTCGTCGTTGAACGCGCCGCTAGGGATTATGAATTAAAAGACGGACGCGATTTTCGCTGGACAGACTTAATGGAAGATGCTGATGAGAACTTCAGCCCTGCAGAGATGGATGCCGAAGATCCGCTCTTTATCCTTTACAGCAGCGGTACAACCGGCAAACCAAAAGGCATTCTGCATACTACTGCAGGTTACCTGGTCGGGGTCAACACAACTCACCGCTATGTATTTGATCACCGCAAAGCAGATATTTACTGGTGCACTGCCGACATCGGCTGGATAACCGGGCACAGCTACATTGTATACGGCCCTTTATCTAACGGTTCAACCGTATTTATGTATGAGGGAACCCCTGATTACCCGGGCCGGAACCGTTTCTGGGAGCTGATCGAAAAATATAAAGTAACGGTTTTCTATACTGCACCGACGGCAATCCGTTCCTTTATGCGCTGGGGCACTCAATTCCCGGAAGGTCATGACCTTTCAAGCCTGCGCCTGCTCGGTTCAGTTGGCGAGCCGATCAATCCAGAAGCATGGCTCTGGTATCATGAACATATCGGCAAAAACAGGTGCCCGATTGTCGACACCTGGTGGCAGACAGAAACCGGCATGATTATGCTTACCCCCCTGCCCGGCGTAACACCTTTAAAGCCCGGTTCGGTAACCAACCCCTTCCCCGGCATCGAAGCCGATGTGGTTGATGACCGGGGTGAACCGACGGAACCCGGACAGAGGGGCTTCCTGGTCATAAAATCACCCTGGCCGGCTATGCTGCGCACCCTCTACGAAGACCATGAACGCTATGAGCACACTTACTGGAAGCAGTACCCGGGCATTTACTTCACGGGAGACGGCGCCTGGAAAGATTCCGACGGCTACCTGTGGATTATGGGCCGGGTCGACGACGTCCTGAATGTGTCGGGACACAGGATTGGCACCATGGAAGTGGAGAGCGCCCTGGTCGACCACAAATCGGTCGCAGAAGCAGCAGTAATCGGTAAGGTTCACGAGATAAAGGGGCACTCCATTACAGCTTTTGTTACCCTGAAGGAAGGTGTCGACGGGAACGAGGAACTGCTAAATGAATTAAAATCTCATGTCGGCAAAAAAATCGGGGCGATTGCCCGGCCTGAAGAGATCTTTTTTACCCTCGAGCTGCCAAAAACCCGCAGCGGCAAGATCATGCGCCGTCTGCTTCGCGACATTGCCGAACAGCGAGATCTTGGTGATGTGACTACCCTGATGGATCCACAGGTTGTGGCAGCCATTAAAGATGGTTACACCGAGAAGTAAGCACAACAGCCGAATTTACCAGAGCTAGAATGCATAAGATCGTATGACGGCAACAGTTTAAAGGTCATAAAGAGGGGGCATTTCTCTACCGGAGTTTTGCCCCCTTAATTCTTTTTGCAGCTGCTGCCGGAACGATTAAGTACACTGTAAATACAGGTATTATTACTGCCTGTGACGATGATTCTCTTCATGCTTTAACTGCCGGCATCTTCTTTTGGATCAGTTCACTGTTCAATACAGCATTTTACCGCAGGCCGCAGGCATATATAAACCTGCACCGCCATCCGTGCGGACAACAGTGCAGACTTCTATAAAGGCTGTTCGAGATTTCTCAGGTAATAGTAACGCGGGCAAATTTACGCTTGCCGACCTGGACAATTTGTTCTTTCTTTTCATTAAGTTCAAGATCCATTGATTCTACCGTTTTTCCATCGATTTTAACCCCGTTCTGCTCGATCAGGCGGCGGGCATCACTCTTGCTCGCAGCCAGCTTTGAACCGACCATCACGTCGACGATCCCGGCCGGAGCCCGGTATTGATAAGCATCCATTTCACTGGGCATTTCCCTTTTTTGAAATACCTGCCTGAACTGCACTTCTGCCCCGGCGGCGGCTTCGCTACCGTGATAGAGCGCTACTATTTCACGGGCCAGGCGCATTTTAGCATCGCGGGGATGAATACTGCTGTCCTTTACCCCTTTAATGATCGAGTTAACTTCTTTTGCAGGCAGTGAAGTAGCCAGGCGGTAGTATTCTTCCATCAGATCGTCAGCGATAGACATGACTTTTCCATAAATCTGTTCCGGCTGCTCGGTTATGCCGATGTAGTTACCGAGGCTCTTGCTCATTTTCTGGACACCATCGGTACCAACCAGGATTGGCATGGTAAAAGCAACCTGTGGGGCGTGTTCATATTCGCGCTGCAGGTGGCGTCCCATCAGGAGGTTAAATTTCTGCTCTGTGGCCCCAAATTCAATATCGGCCCTGATCGCAATAGAATCATACCCCTGCATCAAAGGATAAAAAAATTCATGAATCCCGATTGCCGTATTTTCCCGGTAGCGTTTGGAAAAATCTTCCCTTTCCATCATCCTGGCCACGGTAAGGGTGGAAGCGAGTTGGATAACATCAGCAAAGTTTAATTTGGCCAGCCACTCGCTGTTGAAGACCATTTCTGTTTTATCTTCATCAAGTATGTTAAAGATCTGCTCCTGGTAGGTTCGCGCGTTAGCTAAGACCTCTTCTTCCGAAAGCTGCCTGCGCATCTCGGAGCGCCCTGTAGGATCGCCCAGGCGTCCAGTAAAATCGCCCAGAATAATTATAATATGGTGCCCGAGCTCCTGGAACTGCCTCAATTTGTGCAGGACCACTGCGTGGCCCAGATGCAGGTCAGGTGCAGATGGGTCAATGCCCAGTTTGCAGCGAAGTGGTTTGTTTTTAGCGACACTTTCTTCCAGCTTTTTTTTAAACTCATCATCAGTTATTATTTCAGCGGTATTCTCGGCAAGGATTTTATACTGTTCCGCTGCACTCATAACACTCATCAATATGAACCCCCCATAATCGGCAACATTTAATTTTTCATCCCTGTTATTTTATCACATCTTTACAGCCCAGAGGCATTTTTTTGCTTCTGTGCTCATTTTAAAGGATTTAATGCAGGTTGAATCGAACTAAGCAGAATCAAATTTAAAGGATCCCGAATATGCTTAAAAAGAAAAACTACGGCGAAATAATCGAATTTAAAGCCGCCAGGACTATCCTGGGACAACCGATCTATGTAACCCATTTTTTCTACCTGAACGGCCTTCTAATTGACACCGGGCCTGATTGCAAATCTATGGAAATTATCAGCGCCCTGAAAAAACTTCCTGTCGAAAATGTTGTGATCACACACCAGCATGAGGATCATACCGGAAACTGCAGCCTGATCAAGAAAGAACTTGGTGTCCCGATCTATGCCCACCCCGGGGCGCTCGACATTATGGCCAATCCGCCTGATATTGAGATTTACCGTAAGGTTATGTGGGGTAACGCGCCGCCTGTGGAAGCCAAACCGCTACCCGCTGCTGTGCAGGCGGGACACTACACCCTTGATGTTATCCATACAGGCGGCCACTCCGGCGATCACGTCTGTTTCTTTGAACCACAGAACAGATGGCTTTTTACCGGCGATATCTATCTCGGAGAAAGCCTGACCGGTTTCATGATCGGGGAAAACATCGTTGAACACTTAACCGGCTTAAAAAAAATGATTGGTTTAAAACCGAACCTATTGTTCTGCGGTTTAAAAGGGAGGCTGGAAAATGCCACGCAGAGACTGGCCGGCAAATATAATTATTGGTGGGATCTCTGCAGTCGGGTGAAGGATCTCTATAATGCCGGAAAATCCCGTCAGCACATTATGTCTGAAGCATTCGGCGGAGAAATATTCTTCTACTATTTTTCACAATCTAACTGGGGCCGCCGTTATATGCTCGATTCAATCATCGAAAATCTCGATTACCTTGATTCAGAGCAAAAAAAGAATCCCCTGAGGGATATGTAGAAACATAGATAAGGAACCGAGCAAACGCATAAGCCGAGTTCTGTTCTTCCCGGTTTTTACAAACCCGGGAAGCAGCAGCCATCTATCTTGGATACCAGTTACCTGGCACCTCCAGCGACCTAACCCGAGGAGTCGGCGGGCAACCTCATCCCCCTCCTATTTGGTCTTGCTCCGGGTGGGGTTTACCTAGCGAGCCGGTCTCCCGGCCCCTGGTGCGCTCTTACCGCACCGTTGCATCCTTACCCGGTACTTCACAGTTCCGGGCGGTATATTTTCTGTGGCACTTGCCTTAAGGTCACCCTCACTGGGCGTTACCCAGCACCCTGCCCTACGGAGCTCGGACTTTCCTCGAAAAGCACCTTGCGGTCTTCTTTCCGCGACTGCCCTGTTTACTCGGTTCCTCTATGCAATTCTATTTTAAGTATAGCATCCGGTCCGAACCGTGTCAAAATTGCCGGGTTCAGCAAGCCCTTTGGCAGCCGGGTTTATTGATTGCCTATGTTTTCCAGGTAATCCAGGACTTCGCCCAGGGTTGAAACCGGGATAACCTCAATATTCCGGGCGTACCGCATGGCCTGTTCGTAATTGCCCTCCGCTATGAAGAAGTAATCAATACCCGCTCTTTCTGCAGCGACCAGTTTTTGGGGTACTCCGCCAATTCTGCCGATTTTTTCATTAAGATCAATAGTCCCCGTTCCGGCAATATCTTTACCGCCGGTTATATCTTCAGGCAGAAGCTGATTCATAATTTCGAGGACAAACATTAATCCTGCCGAAGGGCCGCCTATTCTGCCCGTATTCATATTTATGGCAACGGGTATAACCGGTTCCCAGGGCATGGTTTGAATATAGATGCCTAAAAATGGCATCTGATCATCATCGGGATAGACGCCTGTGGGCACAGAAAGAACCTGTTCACGATCGTTACGCATTATGGTAATCATTACTTCGTCACCTGGAGCGCGGTTCTGTACCAGGAGAGGAACTTCTGTAGCCAAAAAAACCGGTTCGCCATCGATAAATGTGATTTTATCCTCTTCTTCAAGGTACCCCCTCGCCGGGGCGTCTTCAAGGAACCCCACTATCTCAACCCCATCGCTGACAATCTCAACCTCGTAACCGGCCCTGCGCAGGGCAACAACCTGGGCTAAATACTGGCTCTCGACCATATTTTCCGCTAACAACTCCCGGTATTCGTCTTCATCCATCCCCACGGGAATAACTCTTTCCATGGGGTTTACTTCCATGTGCGGATGGATATAGGCGTAGCCGGCCGTCAACAGGGTGGCTCTCTGCTGGGTTACCGTCAGCAGGTAAATGCCGCCCCGATCATTTTCAACTGCATTTTCTACGCTGACCAGGTCTTTTAAATCTACCGCCCTGCTGGGGCTGATCACAAAATAATCTATCTGGATAAAAAAACCGAAAACCGCAATTACAATAATAATCAATGCGGTTTTAAGAAAACGGTTATATTTCAATGCGAAACCTTCTTTCTAATTCTCAATCATTTATATAATGTATGCTTAAATAATTATCCTGTCAAATATTTTGGCTGCTCCGCCTTCTGTGAACTTGCTGATCGTTCAAGCTGGGGCGGTTCAGTTAGCGCCGTCCTTTGCGGGTTCTGTCGCAGGTAATGGCGGCAGTTCAACTTCAGCCCTCCGCCCAGGCTGCCCGGGACATTCGCCCTCCGCCGCTCAGGTCCCGGCGGCCCGCCTCCATGCGGGCCGGCCTGCTCCGGCCTTTGTTTCACCGGCCATTAAAGCTGCTCCGCCACACGTCAAATGCCGGC
>SKOR01000101.1 GCA_007119965.1 Syntrophomonadaceae bacterium | reverse complement strand
TCCCGGGCAGCCTGGGCGGAGGGCTGAAGTTGAACCGCTGCCGCTACCTGCGACAGAACCCGCAAATGCAGGCGCTAACTGAACCGCCTGCTAAAGCAGACAGCTGCGGCTGAACATGACTCAGTAAATATGAAATAGGTATAGGAGTGAGGCCCAGTTAACCGGCACAGTGAGGAAGACCATGACCGCGAACTTAAAAAAGAATTAAACCTTATGTATGAAGGAAAGGAAGGACTGGACCACGACGATGAATCTTCCGCCTGGTACAGGGCCCGCCGCTACTTTATTGGTGTGGTCGCCTTATCCCTGGCCCTGATCTTCCTTTTTACCGTGACCGGCAGGTGGCTTTCTGTTTTTGCCGGTCCTGCCTTTGCTTTTTTGCGCGAATCGTGGGCTCTATCTGATGATCCCCTGGTTGAAGAGCTGAGAGGTTCGGTTGTCAGGGTCTATGTCGACGGTCGTTCAGGTGCGGCGGGTGGGCAGATGCGGGGAACCGGTTTTAACCTGGAACCCGACGGCCTGGTGGTCACCAACCGGCACATGGTCGAAGGTGCATCTTCCGTAAGGGTTTCTTTCCCGGACATGGGCACATTTACCGTGCAGCATTGGACTGTCTATCCTGATGCCGACCTTGCGGTTCTCGATCTGCAGGCTGAAGGACTGCCTGCCGTACCTGTTTCTGAAGTTCCCGCTTATCCCGGCCAGGAAGTGCTTATTATTGGCAATCCCCTGCAGTTTGCCCGGGTTGCCAACCGGGGCGAAGTGGTTGGTTACCGCAACAACCCTCAAAGCGATATTCCCTTGATTGTAGTCGAAGCGATGATTTACCCGGGAAGCAGCGGCAGCCCGGTTTTTAACGAACAGGGTGAAGTGGTGGGCGTGGTTTTTGCTACCCTGAGAAACAGCGATCCCGCGGAAGTGAGGGGTCTGGCCGTTTCAGCCTCTGAACTGAAGCTTTTTTTAAATGAAATCGACCTGGATTAATGAATTTTAAGCTCATCAAGGCAAAAGGATAAGCGGGCCGGATCCATTTTGCTGTGGCCGGCGCCGATTGCCCGGCCGATAATCAGGCTTGTATCTGAAGGGTTATCTCCAATGCCCCTGCTGCCGTTAATACTACCTTTTACATTTTCATTGTCAGGACCATTGCTGTGGCCATTTCCATATCCATTGCTTTTGCCATTTCTGTCATGATTGTATTTAATGTGGTTTGCGGTAAGAATATGCGAACCCGGGTTATTGCTGACCAGATCACGATAACTTTTAACCAGCTTAATTTCACAGGCATTAAAGCAGAATCCTTTCCGGCTGTGCCCTGCTTCATAGGCATCTTTATCCCGGTAAACCTGAACATTGTTTTTCCCCGCCTCTTTGGCCATGTAGAGGGCTGTATCGGCCTGGCTGATTAACAGCTCAAGGTTGCTGCTGCTGTGGGGGTAATCCGAAACCCCGATTGACAGGGTTAATTGAGCCGGCATATTATGCCGCGAAGGCATTTCAAGCAGGGGATAACCGTTTACCAGCCGTTCGGAAATGATGGCTGCGATTCCGGCATCGCTATCCGGCAGGATAATCACGAATTCGTCTCCGCCGTAACGGCAGACGATGTCATGAATCCTGGTTTTTTCATTCAGAAAAGCAGCTGTTTTTTTTAAGACTACATCGCCCATAATATGTCCGCTTTGATCGTTAAACTGCTTAAAATGATCTATGTCAACGAATATCAGGGCCAGCGAACTCTTATTACGTTCGGCCCTGGCTACTTCTTCGGCAATCCTTATTTGAAAATAGCGGTGGTTATAGGTTTCAGTCAGGCAGTCCACTGCCGACAGCCATTCCAGGTTCTCCCTGCTGGCCCGCTCATTATTTTTGTAGTAAGCGATTAAAACTGAACCGGCAGAGGAAAAAATCAGGATGGCGAACAGGGTGGAGTGAAGTGTATCGGGGACGGATGGGAGGCGGTTAAAAATAATTGCGGCCGCTGCGCTGTTGGCCGTCAGAGTAATGATCAGCCCCCCGGAGGTGAAGAAAAAACTGCTGATCATTGAAATTACCGCCAAAGCGGGGATTATATAGCCCTGGGCTGCGCCGGGGATGCCGGGCAGCGGTTGTAAGCCTAAAATTCCAACCAGGAGCAGCAGGGCGCCGAAACAGAATAGCCCCTGTTTTTTAAATTCCGAACCGTTTAAAAAGCTAAAGAATTTGGTGGAACGGTTTATTTTAATCAATGATAACCTCACCCCGGCTTTTCCTCTTCATTCCGGGCCCGGTCATTGAGGCATTGGCCCGCATTATTAGTATCGCCAAAAAGCGGCCATAATGAAGGGTTTGGAAAAATTTATAACCCGGGTTTTACCTGTAACCCGGGTTATATCAATAATTTTATGGCCATCTGCCCGGCGGGGTTAATTTATGCCGACTTTGGTTTCGGTTTGGTGTAGCGATTGATCAGGGGCACCAGGATGTTCATCCCGATTATGGCAAATGTGGTGCCTTCGGGCAGCCAGCCCCACAGGCGCATAGCAATGATGATCAGGCCTACGCCGAAACCGAAAATGTAACGGCCGGTTTGTGTTTTTGGCGAGCTGATCGGGTCGGTGGCCATAAAGAAGGCCCCAAGGATCAGGCTTCCGGAGAAAAGGTGAAAGAGGATATCCTGCCCGGTCAGCAGACAGACCAGGACAACCGCGGCCAGGGTGCTTAACGGTATCCGCCAGTTGGCATAGCGGTTGTAGATCAGGTAGGCTGCGCCAAGCAGCAGAAGCAGGGCCGAGGTTTCACCGAGGCTGCCGGGGATAGTCCCTAAAAATAGTTCCGGAAGGGGAGTAAGGGTGCCTTCGCTGCGGATAACCTGCAGGGGCGTGGCTGTTGACACGAGGTCCACAGGCGACAGCCAGGGGGTCATAGTGCCCGGAAAAGCATAAATTATAAAGAGCCGCCCGAAAAGGGCCGGGTTGAAAATGTTTTTGCCGTAACCGCCGAAGACCTGTTTCCCGATTACTATACCGACAACCGAACCCGCGGCCGCCGCGTAGAGGGGCAGGGATGGGGAAACGGTTAGAGCTAAAAGCAGGCCGGTAACCACGGCGCTTAAGTCCTTGATCTTGATCGGTTTTTTCGTCAGGTACTGGTATAGAGCTTCTGAACCGACCGCTGCAGCGATACTTACCGCAATCAGGAGCACAGCGCTGAGGCGGTAAGAGTAGATGGCAAACAGCGCGGCGGGAGCCAGGGCAATGAGCATACCCTTCATCATTTTCATAATAATTCCTCCTTATTGGGATATAATTATTATAGAACATAACAGCACTGATAATCAACGAAAGGAGTCGTATAAAGGCAGGACTGAAAAAATTTTTGTCGAAGCATTGAGCAAAGTTAACTAAGATGCTGAATAAAGGGAGAGTGAAAAAATGGAAGAGCGAAGATATATTGGCACCTCCTTGCCCCGCAAAGACGGCGATGATAAGGTCAGGGGCAGGTTGCGTTACCTGGGTGACAGGCTGTCTTCTGATATGCTCCATGCTGCAATCAAAACCAGCCCTCATGCCCATGCATTGATCAGCAAAATCGATACTGCAGCAGCCCTGAAAGCGCCAGGGGTGCGCGCCGTGCTTACCGGCGAAGACATCCCGGGCAATATTGGCATCTACCTGGGGGACAAACCTCCGCTGGCCCGCCGCAAAGTGCGTCACTACGGGGAACCGGTAGCAGCGGTAGTGGCCGACAGCGAAAAGGAAGCTGAGGCAGCTCTGCCGCTGATTAAAGTTGAATATGAAAGACTGGCAGTAGTCAGCTCTCCGTCAGAGGCCCTGGCTGAAGATGCGCCGCTGCTGCACGAGGAGATGGAAAACTATATCCATATCCCGGCCATCCTGCCCGAACCGGGCAGCAACGTGGCTAACCGGACCAGGATCCGCAAAGGTGATCCGGAGTCCGGTTTCAAGGCATCTGAAACGGTTGTCGAAGAATCATTCAGTTTTCCGCCTGGTGACCATGTTGCCATGGAAACACGGGCCTCAACTGCCGAAATTTTAGATGACGGCCAGGTGATCATCCGCTCCACAACCCAGGCGCCTTTTGTCGTGCGCAGCCTGCTCGGGGCTTCATTTAACCTGCCTGCAGGCAAGATAACGGTTATTGCTGAGCCTCTCGGCGGTGGCTTCGGCGGCAAGGCAGGAATACAGCTGGAGGGTCTGGCTTACCTGCTTTCCAAGGCAGTCGGCGGCCGCCTGGTCAGGCTGGTTAACAGCAGGGAAAACGATCTGGTTTCATCACCGGGCCGGACAGGCCTGGAAGCAAAGATCAGGCTGGGCTGCTCAAAAGAAGGCAAGCTGCAGGCCGCTGAAATACATTTAAACTTCGACAGCGGAGCTTACGCCGACTATGCTGTCAATATCAGCAGGGCAGCGGCCATTGCCTGCACCGGGCCTTATGCTGTGCCCAATGTCTGGTGCGATTCGCTCTGCGTTTACACCAACCATCCCTTCGCGACCGCTTACCGCGGCTTCGGCCATATTGAACTGGCTTTTGCCATGGAAAGGGCCGTCGATTTGCTGGCAGATAAAACCGGCATTGATCCCCTTCAATTCAGGCTGGATAATGCCATCAAGCAAGGTGATACCACCCCTACCCAGAGTGTCATGGACGCCAGTACCGGTGACCTAAGCCGCTGCCTGGAAAATATCTCAACTATGCTCGAGTGGAATAAGGGCCTGCGTGAAAAACTGCCCGACGGAAAAGTCCGTGCAAAAAGCGTCAGCTGCTTCTGGAAAGCGCCGGCCATGCCGACCAATGCCGATGGGGGCGCCATCCTCACCTTCAACGAGGATGGCACGGTTAACCTGCACTGCGGCGTAATAGAAATCGGGCAGGGAATTAAGACTGCCCTGTCCCAGATTCTGGCAGAAAAGCTGGGGTTGGACCCGGGTCAAATTCACATTATCAGTGAAGTAAATACAAGGGCCGCTCCCCATGATTGGGCTACGGCAGCCAGCCGCAGCTTGTTTATGATCGGGCGCGCCCTGATCGAAGCGGCTGATCACGCCCTGGGGCAGCTTAAGCAAACCGCATCCGTTGCCCTGCGCTGTCCGCCGGAAGACCTGCAGGTTTCGGAAGGCCGGGTTTTCCTGGCCGATGAACCGGAAATCGGCCTGCCGCTTGCCGAAGTAGCACTCGGCTACATGTTCCCCGGGGGCAATACTGTCCGGGGCCAGGTGATCGGAACCGGCCGTTACATCTCCCGCCGCCTGTCGGAAATAGATCCTGAAAGCGGCAAAGGGCACCCTGCCCTTGAATGGACCCTCGGGGCCCAGGGCATCGAAGTTGAACTTGACCCTGCCGACGGAACCTACAGGGTGCTTAAAGCCGCCTGTTCCATGGATGTCGGCAAAGTAATTAACCCTTTCCTGGCCCGCGGCCAGGTGGTCGGCGGCATGTCGATGGGGCTTGGTTTTGCAGGGTGGGAAGCCTTCACGCTTGATCAACAGGGCCGGGTGGTTAATGACAGCCTGCGCGATTATAAAATATTACGGTACGGGGAAGAACCTGAATACCTGGTTCAATTTGTCGAAACCCCCCAGGGTGACGGGCCTTACGGAGCGCGGGGGTTGGGGGAACAGGGTGTCCTCGGCATGCCGGGAGCCCTGGCCGGAGCCCTTTCCCGGGCCCTCGGCCGCCCGCTGAATAAGCTGCCGCTGACGCCGCAGAGTATCTGGGAAACAGGACAGGAGGCTGCCAAATGATTCCTTTCGATTTTGAATATTATGTACCGGAAACCGTTGAAGAGGCCGTAGAACTGTTTGCCGGCCTGGAAGAGGCGGGCAAAGAACCGCTTTACTATTCAGGCGGAACCGAGATTATTACCTTCTGCCGCCAACAGATAATCAAACCGGGTGCCCTCGTCGACTTGAAGGCAATTCCGGAAAGCTGTCTGCTCGAAAAAGAAGGCGATAAGCTGGTGCTGGGGGCTAACCTGAGCCTGGACAAAATCAGCGAACAGGTTGATTACCCCCTTCTGGCCGAAGCAGCCCGGGCGGTTGCCGACAAAACCGTGCGCAACAGGCTGACCCTCGGCGGCAATATCTGCGGCCGCCTGCCTTACCGCGAGGCAATCCTGCCGCTGCTGCTTGCCGATGCCGAAGCCATGCTGGCGGGGCCGGAAGGCAGGAGGACCGAACCTCTGCGCACGGTTTTCGATAAACGCCTTAAACTGGCGAAGGGTGAAATGCTTGTCCGCTTAACGGTGCCCCGCGCAGAGCTTGACTTGAAAAGCTGGAGCAGGCGTCGTGTAAAGCACGGGCCGGTTGACTACCCGCTCTGCCACCTTGCCGGTGTTAAAAAAGAAGGATACCTGGCCCTTGCAGTAAGCGGCCTGTGCGCTTTCGCCTTCCGCAGCGATGAAGTGGAAAAGGTAATCAACGATACCGCGCTGGCGCCGCAGGACAGGGCCGGAAAAACCGTTGAGGTCTTGCCGGGGCCGGTGCGCAACGATGGAAGAAGTTCCGCAGATTACCGGCAGGCCCTGTGGCAAAAAGATTTAACAGAGATGCTTGAAGAAATGGAGGGAGCCGGTCGATGAAAAAATACCTGCAGATCGAAACCATTGAATTACTGATCAATGAAGAAAAAAGGCGGGTAACCGTTCGCCCCGCCGATACGCTCCTGCGGGTGCTGCGGGAAAAGCTCGGCCTGACGGGAGCCAAGCCCGGCTGCGAAAACGGCGACTGCGGGGCCTGCACCGTCCTGCTCGATGGGGTGCCTGTTAAATCATGCCTGGTCCTGGCGGTGGAGGCCGAGGGAAGTAAAATAACAACCGTGGAGGGCCTCAGGGGCACCGCCATCCAGCAGGCTTTCCTTGAAGAAGGAGGCTTTCAGTGCGGATACTGCACTTCAGGCTTCCTGGTCAATGCCTATGCCCTGCTCGAAAAGCATCCCGCTGCGGACAGGGAAGTTGACAGGGGGTGGCTCGAAAGCAACCTCTGCCGCTGCACAGGATACGAAGGCATCAGCAAAGCCCTGGCCAAAGCCCGCACAATTAAAAACAAGACAGGGTAATAATT
>SKOR01000097.1 GCA_007119965.1 Syntrophomonadaceae bacterium | reverse complement strand
TGCTGCAATGCGATCGGGGCTGACAGGCTCTTCACTGAGAAAAAGCAGGGCTTCAATCGTCTTTTTCTGTTCTTCCTTCTCCACTTGGTTCCTCCTCCTGCAGCGGCTCACGGTATAGTGTCACAAGGATTGGCCCGAAAATAACATCCTGCAGTAAAACTACCCTGCGCTGCCTGGCCATTTCCAAAAGGGCAATAAATGTTACGATAACCTCCCATAATCCGTCGGCATTGATAAATTCTTTCATCGGCATAGCGCGCTGGTTTTTTAGGAGGGCCGCTTCAATGTAGCTTGATTTTTCAGCTACGATATAATCTTCCACTGCGCTGAAAGTGGGAACATATGCATCGGTCAGGGTGGCTTCTGCAAAACGGCGCATAATCTCACTGAGGTGGTCGGCGCCCTCCCAGATGGTATAGACTGATTCCTGCCTGGTGAAAACCATTACTTTTTGGCCGCCTGTCGAACGCAAATATATTTTTTGCTGCTCCTCTTCTTTTTGCTGCAGCAGGTTGGCGATTTCTTTAAAGAGGCGGTATTCCTGCAGGCGCTGGAAAAGCTCTTCCGCCGTATTTATTTCAAAAAGTTCTTCATCGTCCTCCTGGTCGCTGCTGGGCGCCCGCGGCAGCAGCAGCTTCGATTTCAGGCGCAGCAGTGTTGCCGCCATGACCAGGAATTCGCTCGCTATGTCGAGATTCAGCTCTTTCATGGACTGCAGGTAGCCCAGGTACTGGTCCGTTATATCGGCAATCGAAATTGACCAGATATCGACCTCCGCTTTCTTCACAAGGTGAAAGAGCAGGTCAAAGGGGCCTTCAAATACAGGCAGCTTAATTTTATATTCCGCTTGCTGCATCTATTTACCTCAAGCCGATCTTTTTATAGATCTGCTGCAGTTTATTTTCAGCATGAGCCTCTGCACGCTCAGCTCCCCTGGCCAGCATAGCTTCCAGGTGACCTTTTTCCCCGGTCAGTTCATGGTAGCGTTCCTGCAGCGGATGCAGTGTTTCAATTACAACTTCTGCCAGCTGTTCTTTTAAGTCTTTGTAGCTCTTTCCTTCAAAACTATTTTCTATTTCCCCGCGTTCCTTACCGGTTAAGAGCTGAAAGATCGTCAGCAGGTTGTTAATGCCGGGGCGTTTTTCATCAAACCGGATCTCCCGCAGGGAATCTGTGGTCGCTCTCTTCACCTTGGCCCGGATCTGATCGGGTGTGTCGAGCAGGAAGATAGAATCTTCCTTTTTTTCTTCACTTTTGCTCATCTTCTTTTCAGGGTTTGAGAGGCCCATCACGCGGCCTCCGAGCGGGGGGATAAATGCTTCGGGCAGGACAAAAACGTCACCATACCGGTAATTGAAACGCTGGGCAATATCACGGCACAGCTCAACGTGCTGCTTTTGATCTTCGCCGACCGGGACAAGGTGAGTATCGTATAACAGGATATCCGCCGCCTGGAGGACAGGGTAAGAAAAAAGCCCTACGCTGACCTCTTCCTTTTGCTTCTCCGATTTTTCCTTAAACTGGGTCATACGGTGCAGCCAGCCCATCGGGGTGATGCAGTTAAGCAGCCAGGCCAATTCAGAGTGAGCCCTGACATGAGATTGAATAAAAACAACCGAATCTTCTTCATCGATCCCGGCGGCAAAAAGCAGGCCCGCCACTTCCCTGGTATTCTCCCTCAATACTGCAGGATCCTGGGGTACTGTAATCGTGTGCAGATCGACCACACAGAAATAATTATTATACCGCTTTTGCATCTTAACCCAGTTTGTAATCGCTCCGAGGTAATTGCCCAGATGCAGGCTTCCTGAAGCCTGGATTCCTGAAAATACTCTTTTTTTCTCCACCTGTATGTTCCTCCCTGTCTTGGGGTTTCGTTAATTACCGCTTTGGTAATATTTGATCCTGCTTCGAATGCTATAAACCGGGGATCAACCCGATAATCAGAGTGTAAAATGTAACAACCAGGTTATAGAGCGGGAATATGATCATGCCCAGCACCCTGGTCAGAATCAAGGCAATTAAAATTATCGGCGCATACTGCTCTATAGTGCGGTAATAGCCGAGATATTTGGCGGATAAAAAAGACATCAGGATTTTTGATCCGTCCAGTGGCGGAATCGGAATCAGGTTAAAGATGGCCAGTAAAATGTTCAGCTGCATTAATACAAGCATGAACTGGAGAAAGAGTCCGTCTGTAAGACCTGCATTGAAAAGAAGGGTCAACAGCAGCAGGCTGATAAAACCCATTATAAAGTTAACCATCGGACCGGCGAATGATACCCAGCGCATTCCCAGCCTGTAACTATTGAAGTTATTGGGGTTGATCGGAACAGGTTTGGCCCACCCGAAACCGACCAGCAGGATCATGAGCGTGCCGATCGGATCAAGGTGATGGATAGGGTTAAGGTTCAAACGGCCGTGCCTCATGGCAGTGTCATCGCCAAAATATAAGGCCATCCTGCCGTGAGCATACTCATGGACCGTAATAGCAATCAGTAAAGCGGGTATCCGCAGGGCAATCACAATTGGATCTAAACCTAGCAAGTATTTACTCCTCCTTATTCTTCTCTGTTTCCAGGTAATTTATCACAAAGTCAAGTTCTTCCTGCGGGGTGCGCACTTCACCGTCCAGAACTGCCTGTTTGAGGCGATCAATTATTTTCCGGTACAGCGGCCCGGGCTTGATACCAAGTTCTTTTAAGTCCCCGCCCCTCAGCCTGGGCCTGATATAGCGCAGGCCGTCCATGTATAGTTTAAGGTGTTCCCTGATATCCTTTCTGTCGGCCAGGGCATACGCTAACAGGATCGCCTCAACTGAAAGAGGCTCAAGGTGGCTGACCACAGCGCTGGGGTTCAAAGCGGACTGTTCAAGTTTTTCCAGTACTGCGGGAGCTTCCCGGCAGGCTTTAAGGACCGTCGCCGCCCTTTCCCGCGAAAGATATGACTTTCTTATTATAGCAGACCGATCCGCAGATTCCAAACCAAAGAGCAGGCCGCTTAAGTAAGTCAGCTCCAGGTCGGGGTTCTTTTCCCAGCCCCTGCTTTCAACCCAGCTGAGAATTTCCTCGAGCCTTAAAAGCAGCTCCCAGGTATGTTCCGTTACCTTTATGCGCGGGTACATGAAGGGCAGCAGGTCCAGCTCGTAAAAACGTTTAAGGATTTGTACGGGCGCAGGCTCCTGGTAGATCCTTCTTACTTCCTGGTTTAACCGCTGCCTGCTCACTTTATCAAGGACTTTCTTTTCTACAGCCTTGTGAATCAAATCAAGGGTTCTCGGTTCTATGGAGAAGTTGTAACGCTGTTCAAAGCGGACGGCCCGCAGAATCCGCAGGGGATCATCAACGAAACTAAGCTGGTACAGGGCCCTGATAATCTTGTTTTCCAGGTCGGCTTTACCGTTGTAGTAATCATGGAATTCGCCGTAATTTTCTGCTTCCAGGGAACAGGCCATGGTATTGATCGTAAAGTCGCGCCTGAACAGATCATTTTTTAAGCTTGATTTTTCCACCCTGGGCAGGGCGGCAGGCGAAGTGTAAAATTCTTTCCGGGCGGTTACAAGGTCCAGCCTTAGTCCCTCGGGCAGGTCGAGTGAAGCTGTTCCGAACTGCTCGAAGTGTCTGATGCTTCCGCCCAGCAGTTTCTGAAGTTTATATGTAAAATCAACGGCATCGCCGATAACTACGAAATCAAGATCTTTTTCCGGGGGGTAGCGTAGAAGCAGATCCCTGATTATGCCGCCTACCAGGTATATTTTTGCTTTCTCCCTTTCGGCCAGGCGGCTTACTTTCAGCAGCAGCCTTTGCATCTCCCGGGGCAGTTCATTATTAAGCAGCGATGACAGGTTGATCAAACCTTCCGCCCCGGGTTCTTCAAAGAGTTCATGGGGCGGCGTTTTTGCCGGATCGTCTTTTTTAGCTTTTAAAGAGCGTCCCCTGCGATCAAGAGAACTTAAATAACGGAGGATATCTGAACGGGTTACTATGCCGACCAGGCGGTCTTCTGAATCAATAATCGGGATTCTCCCGATATTTTCTTCGACCATCAGTTGACGCAGTTCATTTAGCGACTGCCCGGGCGAAGCGGCAATCAGCTCCCTGGTCATAAAACCTTTCACCGGGGCATGAGCCAGGCCGGAGCGCAACCCCTTGCGCAGGTCGCGCCGGGATATAATGCCGACCAGGCGGCCGTTTTCAACAACGGGGCAACCTTTGAAACTGTGTTCGGCCAGCAATTCATCTGCTTCGGCAGTAGAGATATCACTTTTAACTGTAAAAACCGGCTTAGAGGCGACTTTCTCCGCAGTCAGGGCCGGGGGGAGGTAATATTTCAGAAATTCCACCAGCTGCCTTTTAACCTCTTCCGCTTCCACGCCTTTAAAATGAGCAGAAACAACGCTGGAGTAACCTTTGACATTAAAAGGGGCCAGCAGTTCAAGCAGGTTCAGGTCTTCATCCCTGGAACGGGCCGCCAGGTATATGTTTCCTGTCATCTGGATAATCACAATGGTCAGCCCCGCATCCTCAATTTCATCAAGCAGCTGCAGCAATACCGCCGCGCCGACCACATATTCATCAAGGACGGTCATACTGATTAGGATTCTGCGCTGGTTGATTTCAAAGAACTCGCTGTTGCGGATTAATTTCTCCAGCAGCTCTTTCTGTAAACCGGTAAGAGGTGAGCGCAGGTATTCCTGGATCAACCTGGTATTGATCCCGTAGCCCCAGAGGTAGGCGACAGCACGGGCATCCCTGGCGGTGGTAATCTCGTAAGTTAAGCAGCCTGTATCTTCATATATCCCGAGCGTAAATAGTGTGGCTTCGAATTCAGTTAAATCAAGCCTGCGTTCCCGGATTTCTTCCAGCAGCATAGTCGTTGTGGCGCCTACCTCATCGGTAATCTGGAAATCTGCGCCCAGGTCTGCTTCACCCGGATGGTGATCATACACGGTTACCCTGTTAGCGCGTTCCAGTATTTCAGTCCATTTACCCAAACGTTCTTTTTTATTGGTATCTACAATAACCAGGGAGTCAATTTCTTCACCAATTTCGCCGGGATCGCTCAATGGCAGTAGGTCCCTGTACAGGTTGACAAATGAACGGACATTTGACTGCAGCGGTTCAGGCATAATGGCAATGCTGCCGGGGTAAAGCCTGGCTGCAGCGGTAAGCGAAGCCAGGGCATCAAAATCGCCGTTCTTATGGGTTATGATTACATCCATTTCAATTTACCCGCTTTCAAACTTTTATTCCCGTCAGAAATCTTTTTAAAGAAGCCGCAATACAGCCGCCTGAAAATCCTGCAGCCTCTGCAGTTACTTATATTTTACTACCGGCAGCCGGATCAGCACAATCCTGAATAATTGAAAAGGGGGAGTTTGCAGATCGGTTAAAGATCCGCACAACATGGAGGCATAGCGGCGGCATCCGGGCCGGTTTCAGATCATCTCAGGCCCGGGGGTGTGTCTTATCGTAGATTTCCCTGATCTTTCTCCTGGTTATCTGGGTGTAAATCTGGGTTGTAGAGATATCAGAATGACCGAGCATCTCCTGGACGGATCTTAAGTCTGCTCCGTTTTCCAGCAGATGAGTGGCAAAGGAGTGGCGGAGGGTATGAGGTGTTACAGCCCCGTTGATATTAGACTTGCGGGCATACTTTTTTAAGATCTTCCAAAAACCCTGTCTTGTCATCCTGCCGCCGTGATGGTTGACAAACAGGGCGGGTTCACCATTAATTTTAAGCAGTTTTGCCCTCGAATTATCAAGATAATCGCTGACATGGTTGATAGCCAGCGAACCGATCGGTACGATCCGTTCTTTCATGCCCTTACCCTTGCAGCGCAAAAAGCCGACATGCGGGTCAAAATCAGAGATGTTTAAAGAAACCAGTTCGCTCACCCTGATTCCTGATGCATAGAGAAGCTCCAGCATCGCCTTGTCCCGCAAGCCGTTATGTTCGCCTTTCTTGGGCTGGCTGAGCAGGAGGTCAACCTCTTTTGTGGTTAAGACCCGGGGCAGCTTTTTTTCTATTCTCGGCGATTCCAATTCAAGGGCGGGGTTGTTTTCAATTACCCCTTCCTGAAGCAGGTAATTGAAAAAAGAGCGGATTGAAGCTATACAACGGGAGATGGTAGAAGTTGCAAAACCCTCTTTTTTTAGAAAACCGATAAATTGATTCAGCGCTTCCCGATCAACCAGTTTTGGGTGAGATATTTTTTGCTTCTGCAAGTAGGTAATAAATTTATTGAGATCGCGCTGGTATGATTCCAGAGTGTTTTTGGCCAGACCTTTTTCAACTGCCAGGTAGTTAGTATAATTAATCAGTTGTTTTTGCATCCTTATAAATGCCCTCACCTTGATAGAAAAGTACCGAAGTAAAGTTAATTATTCAACATCGGCCGGTTAATCCCTTCTTAAATCGGGGCCTATTTGCATAAATATATTAAATTTAATGGCAACTCACCGATTTGCGATCATAGCGTGCTGCAGCGCAATGATCGTTTTGCCGTCTTTAATACGGCCCTGTTTAATCATGGCCCATGCTTCATTTAATGGTACGCTGACAACATCGATCTTTTCTTCAGGGTCGCTGGTCGGAGATGTGGCTTTAGAAAGGTTTTCCACCAGGAAGAGAGTTATGGTTTCATCGCAAAACCCGGGTGACGGGTAAAACGAAAACAACTCCTGCCAGCTGGATCCTTCCAAACCGGTTTCCTCCAGCATTTCCCGGCTGGCGCAATCAAGCGGTTCTTCATTGGGTTCCAGTTTCCCGGCCGGTATTTCCAGCAGGATTTCTCCTGCCGGTTGACGGTGCTGCCTGACCAGGATAACCCGGCCTATATCATCGAGGGCGAGGATGGCTACGGCCCCGGGATGTTCCACGACTTCACGGAATGCAATTTGCCTGTCCGCCGTTTCAACACGGTCCTGGCGGACATTGATGATTTTGCCCCGGTAAAGATAGCTGCTGGATAACGTTTTCTCATGCAGGTGCTCGCTGATTTTTAACACTCCTTCATTTGGCAGGCCGGGCCGGCGCACACTGCTTTAAGACCGCCTGTGCGGCAGAGGCCATGCGCAGG
>SKOR01000070.1 GCA_007119965.1 Syntrophomonadaceae bacterium | reverse complement strand
TAAAAATATTCCGCGCTTTGACCAGGTCGAGACCGTAAGCCGGGTGTTTTTTCATTTCGGCCATTTCCTCTTCCCTCAGCCTGCCCTGCTTGTTTAAAACAGATATGGGAACAACTACTTTGCCGAGATCATGCAAAAAAGCGCCCAGCCCGATATCTTTCAACCGGGATCTATTCATCCCCAGGGAAATTGCAGTCATTATCGACAGGACAGCTACATTTACGGAATGGGAGAAAGTATAATCGTCCGTATATCTTATATCGGAAAGGTTTAGAGTCAGATTCTTATTGCTGAGCAGCTGGTTGACAATATCGTCAAGGGTATCGGACAGGTCTTCCTTAATTGATAGAAGCCGGGAATAATTCGACTTACAGTCGCTCTTTAGGCCGATCAGGGTGGTACGGACCAGGCTTATTGCCCTGTCCCTGGTCTGTTCAAGAATAACATCCTCTACCTCAATATCGGGTATTAGATCATCGTGAACGTATACGGCCCGGATATTTAGTTTTTTTAGTTGTTGGATATATTCCATTTGAAGCATGACCCCTGCATTGAGCAGCGGAGCGTTTTCACCATACCTGATTTTTTTTGCTACTTTCATGCCCGGGCGCAAGGCCCAAACGGGAACGAGTCTCATTTAATCGCATCCAGAATGTAATGTATTGTTCTGCTTTAAGTATCGGCATGATCACAGCTTACTTAAGTACAGTTAACCTGTCAGGCACATATTAAGTTTACTAGAGTTTTGACAATTGGTCAAACTATGGTTAAAATATCAAATTTTCTTAACTCTGAACGGACCCAGGCCTAAAACCCAAAACCCTTTCTTCATTTCACCTGCAGCTGTCGTCATGGCAGCTGACCCGCATTTGCGGTCGAACAACCAGTATCCGCAGTATTTTTCGCCGGCCCGGGATACATAGGTCCCGTACCCGTGGCGCAGACCCCTCAACCATCGTCCCGTGTAACTGCTTCCACCGGCCCAGGTTCGAATTCCCCAGCCATTAAACCGGCCGCCGGCTATTTCGCCTTCATATCCCCCGCCTTCGGCATACCTGATGCTTCCCCGCCCGTGCATGCGGCCATCTTTCCAGTTTCCCTTAAAGAGGGAACCATCTGCCTGCTCGAGAGTTCCTGCCCCACTCCAGATGTTGTTTTTAAAATTTCCTTCATAACGGTCACCGGAGGCAGTGATGTAAATGCCTCCGCCGTTCATTCGATCATCAGCCCAGTGGCCGGTGTATTCTGAGCCGTCCCGCCATCTTTGAGTGCCCCGGCCGTGCCTTGTAGAGTTTTTAAATTCACCGCTGTATTCAGCCCCGCCGCTAAAGCTTACGCTGCCGGAGCCTTCCGGCCGGCCGTTCATCAGATCGCCGCTGTATTCAGAACCATCAGCAAAGCAGAACACCCCGTTGTCGGACGGCTTTCCTTCTACAAACATACCGGTATAGGAAGATTTATCATAAAACACCAATTTGCCTTCACCGTGCGGCAGGTTGTTTTTGCTTTCTCCGCTGTACCTGGAACCGTCAGGGAACAGGCATGTGCCCCATCCGCTGTCTCGCCCGTATTCGTAAGTGCCGCTGAAGGATCTTCCGTCAGGAAAGACGGCCCTTCCCTTCCCGTGAGGCATACCTTCATGCAGGGGGCCTTTATACACGGCGCCGTCAGAAAAATAGTATTGTCCCCTGTCGCTGAAATGCCCTTCCTTGAAAAGGCCTTCATAGCGGGAGCCATCGGCAAAAACATATGAACCCCGGCCGTGCATGCGGTTTTCTTTCCAAAGACCTTCATATCTCCTGCCGTCAGGCCAGGTTTGCACCCCCCTGCCCTGTCTGCGGTCTTCAAACCACTGCCCTTTATAGCGCCTGCCGTCCGACCAGGTCATTTCACCCTCACCATGACGATAAGCATTTTTCCACTGCCCGACATACACCTTACCGTCAGGCCAGGAATAGGTCCCCTGTCCTTCATAGAGACCGTTTACAAATTCACCTTCATACTTTTCCCCGCTGGGCCAGTAATATGTGCCCAACCCGTGCATCTGGTCATCCTGCCATTCACCAACATATTTACGCCAGTCGGCAAAGAGATAAGTGCCCCGTCCATGCATCCGGTCTTCCTGCCAGTGGCCTTCATACTTATCGCCATTTGACCAGATGAAAGTCCCCTCGCCGTGAAAGAAGCCTTCTTTCCAGTCTCCGCTGTACCTGCTTCCATCAGGCCAGGAAATGGTGCCTCTCCCATGCGGGATATCGTTTAACGTTTCTCCCCTGTATTCGCCATCTCCGGCTATTTTCAACTTAATCGACTGCCTTTCATGCTAATTGCCATAATTATTTCCAAACCGTGGTCTGCCTGTTAATTATCGGCCCTTAGTCTTATGGCTGCAGGCTAAACCGCCGAACTGTCTTTTGCTTCATCCTGTTCCTGCTTTCCCTTTTTGCGCCAGGCCAGGTAAACCATGAATATCCCCAACTCATAAAGGATCATCAGGGGGATGGCCATCAAAACCTGGGAAAAAATATCGGGAGGAGTTAGTATCGAAGCAAAGATAATAACTATCAGCAGGGCATATTTTCTATTGCTACGCAAAAATGCAGTATTAATCAGACCAATACTGCCCAGGAACCAGAATAAAACGGGCATTTGAAAAACCAGGCCGAAAGAAAACATAAACGAGGTTGTAAAAGTGAGGTACCGGGCAATACTAAAAACAGGTACCAGATCGGCTCCCGAAAACCCGATAAAAAAGTTCAGGGCAAACGGTAAAACCACAAAATAGGCAAAAGAAATACCGAGACCGAACAAAATATACATTACAAAAGTCAGTATAACGGCTGCTTTTTTTGCGCGCCCTACCACCTTCATGGCGATAGCCAGCAGCTGGTAGAGGATTACAGGCAGGGTAACTCCCGCGCTGGTTATAAATGCCAGTCGAAGGTTGGCCATAAGCGCTTCAGAAGGGGTCAGGAATATTAGCTGTAAGTCGAGCCCTTCCGACTCCAGGCCTTCATAAGCAAGGTTTGCAGGTACAAGCAAAAACTGCCTGATTAGATCTGCAAAAGCAAAGCTGCCAACAGCGAAAACAAATACAATTACGACGATGATAATCAGGCGGTTGCGCAGCTCTTCAAAAATACGGAGTATTTCTGTTTTTTCCATATGTTTTGCAGTATCCTCCCCGGCTTTTACTCGAACATAATATCCTGTTCATCATTGTCGGCACGGAAATATTCGAGGTAGGACAAAGCATTCTGGTAAATAACGCTTTGCTCGTCTTCCTGTTCAAGGATACTTTCCAGGATATCTTCAGCCGCAGCAGGGTCTCCCCTGTACTCGCCAAGCAGGACCGCGTAGTAAAAGCGCTCTTCATTGTCAGCCTCGCCCGAAGCGACCCTTGTTTCCAGGTAATCTTCAAGCCACACTGCCTCTTCCACGTAAAGCTCTTCTTTACCGGCAGTAGACAGAAGCTGGATAAATGAAAGATGGAGCATCGGATCGGGATCTTCGCGCAGAAGCTCTTGAATCTCGGCCGCCTGGCCAGTTATTAACGCTTCGTTTTCCCGCTGCTCGACATAAAGGTTAATCAATTCAAGTCGATAAGCCGGGTTTGAAGGTTCCAGATCAACCAGGGCCAAGAAGACAGAAACCAGTTTATCCTCGTATTCTTCAAGGGCTTCCTGATCATCGAAAAACACCTGCTTGACTATAGTTAAATAACGGTAGTTCTCAGCCAGTTCCAACAGCAGGGTTTCGCTGACTTCGCCATCCCGGATCTGTTCTTCCAGGCGCTCAACTTCACCTTCATAATAATTAAGATAATCTTCAGGTTCAGGTTCCACCTGCTGGTCAGGCAGTGGTGCTCCGCCTCCACCGACCGCCTGGCCGATATAGGCCCCGACAAGTGAAACGACCATCCCTAGAGCCAGGATCGCAGCAACGATACCTGCCCAACGTTGATTTTTTAAATCTGTAGGCCTTGCTTTTTTTCTGGCCAACTTTAATCCCCCCGGGTTGTTTGTAAAATAACAGTACATCGGACATGACATCCCATGATACCTAAACTTGCAAAGCCCAGGAAATTAGACCGGACAGGCAGGCAAGCCTGTCCTTAAGGGCCTTTGCAGGCCTTTAACCTGAGCAGTTCCATCTAACATATGCACATTAAACAGCCAAGCTGTAATCAGTTGTCAAGCTTGACCAGTAAACGTCCACAGTTTTCACAATACACCATAGCCCCGGGATTGTAAAGATGCCCGCGGTGCGCTGATGAAATAAAAACCCGGCAGCCTCCGCAAATATCTTCTTCTACCCTGGCCAGGGCCTGCCCCCCCTGGTGCTTTTCAACAAGCATATTGTATTTATTGATATATTTTGTTTCTATTTTTTCAGCCAGTTCAGCCCGCTTTACTTCAAGGGCCGATAAATCACGATCAAGCCGGTCCAGGTTCTCTGCAAGGGCCGTTTCTTTTTTTTGCAGTTCCTGCCTGCACTTCTCCAATTCTGCTTCTTTTTCTTCAAGCAGGTGCTCCTGCTCTTCAACAGCTTCCATCAGGATCAGGATATCGTCCTCAATTCTTTTTTTCTCCTCAGCCAGCAGATCCATTTTACGCTGCATTTGCTCTAATTCCTTGACGCTGGTCACCTTGCCGCCATACATATTTTCGTTCAATTCTTTTCTGTCATCAAAGATCTTTTGCGTGCGCATCTCAAGGTTTTTTAAAGCTTTGCGGTCATTTTTTAACCTGCTTTCTTTTTCGGTGATATCTCTTTGCAACTCTTCAAACTGTTCAGCGGTTTCTTCTACTCCGCTCAGGGCCGGTACTTCCTCTATCTGCTGTTTTACGGCACTGATGGCAAGATCGAGTTCCTGTAAATCCCACAGTAATTTCAGCTGCATCTGTATACACCCTTTCGTCCTAAAAATAGCGCTAAAAAAGGGTAGGTTTTCACCTACCCGTAAAGTCTAACTCCATTTTGCCCCTGCTGATGTTTGAAGGCAAACCTCAGTTCCGTAACCACCGGCCTGCAGCTTTCTTTCCAGGTACTGCCTCAGGTGATCAACGCCCGGTTTTTCGGTGGCATCATGACCGGCATCAATGAGCGCCAGGCCGTGCCCTTCAGCCTCTTTAAGATCGTGATATCGGAAATCGCCTGAAATAAAAATATCTGCCTCCAGCCCCGCTGCATGCCTGATCAAAGATCCGCCGCTGCCGCCGCACAGGGCAATCCGTTTAAAAGAATCTTTACCTGCATTCCAACAGCGCAAATTGTTAACATCCAGGCGGTCACGGCACTTCTGCAGTAGTTCCTGCAGGGAGAGCGGTCCGGGCAGATCGAGGAGCAGGCCCAGGCCGACAGCTTTCCCCTCGAGCTCCAGCGGGTAAAGATCGTAAGCCGCTTCTTCATAAGGGTGGGCCTCATTGAGCGCTTCAATAACCGCAGCCCTGCGGGCAGCCGGCAGAATTGTTTCCAGGCGCAGTTCATCAACTTTTTCGAGCTGCCCGCCTGTGCCGATAAAGGGGCTGGTCCCTTCACCGGGCATGAAAGTACCAGTTCCCCCGGTCTGGAAGGTGCAGTGGCTGTATCTGCCTATCTGGCCGGCCCCTGCTGCTGCCAGGGCATTACGGATATTATCTTCATGGCCGGCGGGGATAAAGACAACCAGTTTAAGCAGCTGCTCGCTGCCGGCCGCTTCAAGGACTACTGCATTTTCAAGAGGCAGGTCCATGGTTTTAGCCAGCTGGTACGTGACCCCCTGCGGTGAAACATCGTAATTGCTGTGAGCGCTGTAGATGTTAAGTTTATTCCTGATTGCCCCTGCAACCAGGGCCCCTTCGGGGAAACTTTCGTTAATCGAGGTGAGCTTGTGGTAAAAAAGAGGGTGGTGGGTTACCAGCAGCTCCGCACCGATTGAAGCTGCTTCGTCAACTGCAGACTGGTCCGGATCCAGGGCTACGAGGGCCCTGCTTACTTCTGCACCGGGTCTGCCCAGCTGCAGGCCGACCGGATCACCCGGCAGGGCAATTGAAAGCGGGGCAAGCTCTTCAAGGTAGCTAGTAATTTTATTTACCGTCGCCAGCAATTATCTCACATCCTCTAAACACTCTTCCGCTATCCGCCCGCGGAAAGCTTCCATCAAACGCCGGCAAACAGGACCGGGAGCGGGCCTTTCCAGCAGTTTGCCGTCAACAGCTTTTACCGGGTTGACTTCCATGGTTGTGGAGGTCAGCCATACTTCTGATGCGCTTTCAAGCTCCTGAAGGTCAAAGGCTTTTTCAAGCAATGGCACCTCTGACTCGCGGAGAATTTCGAGGACAATCGCCCTGGAAATTCCGGAAAGAATCAGGTTGGTCGCAGGGTGGGTCCTAACTTTGCCGTCAATAACGGCAAACACGTTAGACCTGGTTCCCTCTGTTACTATTCCGCCCTTGCGGTATAAAACAGCTTCTATGGCCCCCGCTTCGGCGGCTTTTTGCCGGGCAAGCGCATTCGGGAGCAGGTTGATAGTTTTTATGTAACAGTTCAGCCAGCGTTCGTCGGGGAGGGTAATGCACTCCTGCGGCTCTACCGCGTCAATTTCAGGTATTTTCCCGAGTTCACGCCCATACATTACCAGGGTCGGTGAAACATCTGCAGGAAAGAGGTGATCTCGCCTGGCGCTGCCCCTGGTCAGCTGCATATATATATAGCCCTCGGTACAGACGCTTTTTTTGATCAATTCGGAAATAACCCCCTTCATTTGATCGATCGTAAAGGGCGTTTTGATTCTGATTGCCTCTGCGCTCTTCCGGAATCTTTCCAGGTGGCTGTCGAGATAAAAAGGAATCCCGTTGTAAACCCTGATTACTTCATAGACTCCATCGCCAAGTAAATACCCGCGGTCCTCGATAGAAATTTTTGCTTCGGAGAGGGCACTGAAAGTCCCGTCTATCCAGGCTATATTTTGCATTTTTATCAACTCCGCTCTTTTACTGTATGCTTAAAGGTAGCATAAATGTGATGGCGTGTCCACCGGCACTGCACCGGTTGAGCAAGAGTGGTCCTGATTATTTTAACTGACGGTTCTTTCCTGAAAAGCCCTTAAACTGCTCTCCTGCGCACTTTCCTGCGCCTGATCAGAAGGTATATGCCGACAAACAGAAGCAAAACCAGGAGAATCGCCCAGGCGGCAAATGGAATTGTCCAGACCGGGTTAATCCTGCCGGCGGTTGAGGCATAATATGCATCCATCTCCGGCAGGCCTGATTCCCCTTCCGGCTGGTTGGCAGCATAATCGAGGACAGCTCTCCAGACTTTGAGTTCACCGCTGTCCGTGTAAATGATCATTTGACCAAGTTCTTCTTCAGGTACCGGGTTGCCGTCACTGTCTTTTAAAACAATGTCGAGCTGGGGCAGCATATCGCCGACCATGGGCAGAAAAGATAAAATGTAAGAATCGGTAACCAGGCTGTAAAGTTCTTCGTCTCCCCACTCGATAGGTTCGTAAAGATCATTATCAAACCCCTGGCGCCCTTCCCCGACATATCGCTCAGCGCTGACCACCGCCCTGGTAGTCGGAATGGGCAGGTCCAGGAATGGGACTGTAAACAGAGTGGCATTTTGCGGGTTATATTCATAACGCAGGCCGGAAAACTGCAGGAAGTAAGTATCTCCCATTAACTCGGCAAGCAGGACGGCCACTTCCAGGGCCCGGCGGACTTCATCCCCGGTCAGGTATACTTTAACAATCGGGTATCCTGCAACACCGTCAGGACCGATGCCGAGGCCGATCAGCTCAGTCAGATCATACACTGCCACTTTGCCCAGGGCATGGGGCATTGTTCCGGGATTGATGCTGCCGCGGATCGAACCGTTGGCCTGGATGGCAAAATCAGCCCTTTGCCCTGTTTTTTCCCAGGCAGCCAGGCGCATGGCATCGCTGACAAAATTGCCGAAGGGCGATTCCTGCAGGGGAGGATAGTTAGGCACTTCAAAGTCGGATAAAACCACGGTGTCTAAAACATGCTCAAAGCGGCCATCTGTCTTGTCGGCTATTAAAGCATTAAGCTTTACCGTGTACTCTTCTATGGCTTCGTCAATTTCAGGGTCCGGGGGATAGTTATGATCAAGACGTAAAAGAAAGGGTTGATCATTTTCAAGGTTGCGAATTCGCACTTCCCCATTGTCCTGGTTATAGGCCAGCTCAAGTTGCCCCAGGTATTCCAGCAGCGACCCGGCCTGAAGAATTATCGTATCATTTTCAATTAGCGGATCGTGCAGCGCCGTGTGGGAATGGCCGCCGACGATTACATCAATCCCGTCGACATCAAGAGCCAGATCGATATCTTCTTCCTCCCGGGAATGGGTAATTGCGATGACCACCTGGGCGCCCTGCTGCCTGAGCAGTCCGACCATTTCCCGTGCGGTCTCATGCTGTTCGGCAAACTCTACAGGATAGTTGGCAGTAGTATAAGAAACAGCCTGTTTTCCAATCAGGCCAAACAGGCCCACCTTGAGACCGTTTTCCAGGGTCATAACCCGGGTCTGGCGATATAGATCCTTGGCCGCCAGCGGGTGGTTTGGTGGGGCAAGCGTATTGGAGGCAAGGATTACAGTTTGCTCATGGGCTGCCGGGTAGCCTGCTTCAAGGTAATAATCGGCCAGGATATCGGGCCCGTAATCAAATTCATGGTTTCCGATAACTAGAGCATCATAACCGATCTTTTGCTTGAGCAGCAGTTCAGGAGCATAGCCCTGGGGTACAAGCCAGCTGTAAGGGGAGCCGCCGATATAATCACCGGCTGAAAAGAGAAGCACCGGTTCCCCGGCAGGCTCCTTTTTCTGCTTTATTTCATTGACTGCCGAGGCGAGGCGGGCATAACCGCCAACCGTCGGGTTTTCCCTCTGCGGGTGAAAATCAACTGTCGGTGAATGCGGTATCAGCGCACCGTGCTCATCATTGGTGTGCAGGATGGTCAGGTAGAGCTCTTCCTGAGGAGGGGCAGCTGCTGCTGCCGAAACCAGGCTGAAAGCAGTAATAACTGCCAGCATGAAAAACCCGAAGCATAAAATCGTTTTTTTTTGGCGAATTGGAACCCCGCTTCTATCGGACATGTATACACCCCTTTGCTTGGTTACGAATAATTTTATCTGTCCAGCTAGATTCAATTGCACTGGCCTGCTCAAGAAAACTGCACTCGCTGATCATTTAGGCTGGACCGCACCGGCTAAAGCAGCAGGCTGCTCAACCGGATGCCCCGGCAGCGGCAGGCAGCAGCTCGAGGTAGATATCCATCAGGCCCCCGCAGGCCATCCCCTCTTCAGCAGCGGCATCGGCAGTCAGGTTCAGGCTCATTAAGCCTGGTTCACTGCGGTCCAGGCAGTTTAAGGCTTCCCGCCGCACCTCCGCTTCAGCGCATCCCCCGCCGATAGTCCCTTTTAACGCCCCGTCGGGAAAAACGATCATCTGTGAACCGGTTTTACGGGGTGTAGAACCCTGCGCCCTGATAATAGTAGCCAGCACAGCCCGGCTGTTTTCCAGTTCCACCCGCTCCAGTTCACGCAGAATTTGATCCTGGAATACTTCACCACTGCTGCGGCTGCGCCTTACTTTCGTTATCTCGGCCAGAATACTTAAAGCAATCTCGCCCTCGGTAACTGCACCGATCGAAAGACCGATCGGTGAATGGACTTTAGCGAGTTGGTCTTCCGAATAACCTGCGGCGGCGAGGCTTTCCAATTGAGCTGCAACCCGCCTTTTACTGCCGATCATGCCGATGTAGGCAGCGGGCCTGTTCAGGGCCTTTTCCAGGCAAAGGCGGTCGTGTTGATGTCCGCGGGTGACAATCACGATATAGTCTGATGGGGCAGGCTCAAACCGATCGAAAGCCTTCTCGAAGGGCTCGCAGATCAGGAGACCTGCGTCAGGATGGGCCTTCCCGGCTGCAAAAGAAGGCCGATCGTCTACCACGGTAATTTCGTAATCAAGCTGGGCTGCCAGCCTGCAGAGAGCGGCGCCGACGTGGCCACCGCCTAAGATGATCAGGCGCGGGGACGGGTTAATACTGTGGACAAACAACTTTTTAACCCCTGTATGGCCCTTGCCCGCAGGGTCAGGATCAATGAGCGCACTTTGCCCCCTTTTAATTAAAGGGGCTGTTGCAGAAAAAACCCGTTCAGCCAACTCTTCCGGCAGGTTACTGTAAAGAACGCTGCCCTGCGCAGCAACGATTTTCTTTCCTTCCAGGGTGGGGTTTTTGCCGGCGCAGACTACCGTCCAGAGTGACACTTCCCGGTTTGAACTGAGCAGTTCCCTGATTATTTTATAAACCGCCATTATCCGCGCCTCCTATACCGTAAACTTGCCCATGAAAACTGAAACTACTCCCAAACCTTCATGGTTCCGTTTTCTCTCAGGTTAATATGCATATCATAACTGGTCTTCAGGTTCTGGCTGATATGGCCCGAGGGTGCGTCGGTAACGTAGCGGTGCAGATAATCACGGTAATCGGGATGAGCGCATTTGTCGATTATAGTGCGTGCTTTTTCTTTCGGGCCGAGGCTGCGCAGATCGGCGAGTCCGTGCTCGGTAACGAGAACCTGGACCGAGTGTTCACTGTGATCGGGATGGCTGACCATCGGCACCACCGTTGAGATACGACCGTCTTTCACTGTTGAAGGAGACATGAATATTGACAGGTACGCATTGCGGGTAAAATCACCGCTCCCGCCGATCCCGTTGACGATATCGGTGCCGCAGACATGGGTAGAGTTGGCATGGCCGTTTAAATCAAACTCCAGCGCTGTATTGATGGCGATTACCCCCAGGCGGCGGATGACGCCCGGGTTGTTCGACAGCTCCTGCGGTCGCAAAACAACGCGCGGTGTAAAGAAATCCATATTGTTATAAATGCGCTGCAGGTTCTCATCAGAGACCGTCAGGCTGCAGGTGCTGGCACCTAACAGATGACCCTGTTCCATAAGCTCGACGAGGGAATCCTGGAAAACTTCTGTATACATGTAAAAATCAGGCACATCAGGGTCATCTCCCAGGAACGACATAACAGCGTTGGCGATATTTCCCACCCCTGCCTGCAGGGGCAAAAATTCAGAGGGGATGCGTCCTGCCCGCATTTCTTCGATCAGGAAGTCGACAACCTGGTGGGCAATGCGCCGGCTGATTTCATCGGGCGCATCCATCGGGGCTATGCCATCCGGTTCATTGTTGTCAATAACGGCAACTATTTTTTGCGGATCAACGGAAGCGTACGGCAGGCCAATCTTGTTTAAGGGGTGATAAATTGGAATCGGGCTGCGGTGCGGGGGAGGGGGCATCATCGATATATCCGCCATCTCACTTAAACGCACTGAATGGTAACGGTTCAGCTCGATAATAACTTTCTCTGCGCTGCGCAAAAATGTAGGGGAGGCCCCGATTGAAGTGGGCAGGTAAACCCTGCCGTCTGAGGTGATCTCGGCAGCTTCGATTACAGCCCAGTCGACATTACCCAAAAACCCGAATTGGACTGCCTGCGGCAGATGGGATAGATGCATGTCGGTAAACTCAATTTTTTGTTCGTTAATCTGGCGGCGCATTATTTTGGAAGATTGATAAGGGGCTCGCCAGGCGACTGCTTCTGCCTCGGCCAGGAGATCGTCGAGCCGGCCGGTGGAAGCGCCTGAAAGCACATTCAGCTTAAACGGCTCTCCTTTGGCATGCAGTTCTTTTGCCTGCCTGGCCAGGGCGCGGGGAATCGCTTTTGCCGACCCTGCCGCTGTAAATCCGCTGAAAGCGACAGTCTGCCCGTGTTCGATCATAGCTGCTGCTTCTTCCGCAGAAATTCTTGGAAAATAAATCGGACTCATAGAATAAAATACCTCCTCATGCGGTTCTTTAAAACGGGGGATTGCTGACTATAAACCTTCCCGGACCTGCCTTTATAGAAATTTCCTGACAGGGCTCTAGTTTCTGCGGGGTTACTCATTCAGCGGCCATTAACAGGTTTGGCAGGCCGAAGCACCGCCCACTTAAAACCACATGTTCGCTGAAACAATCGTAATCCCCGGACAGCCTTGCCAGCCAGGTGTTGACAAGCTAAAAGCGAAAAGTTTGTTCCCAGGTTATTTTACAATATTTTCACTTAAAAAAATAGTTGACTGGATCAACCTTTGATTCAGGCAACTATTTCAAAACCTTTCTCCGGGCCATATAAGACCAGGTTGGCCTTGATACAGGTTACAGGGTTGATCAGGAGTTTTGGGGTTTTTATATCCGGCCCGGGCGGCCCGGAGAGAAATCAAGCCGACTGGCACTGCTTACCGTTTTTCATCTAACATTACGCCAAACAGGCTTTGAAGTCTGGACAATACGCTGAGAGCCCTGTCAGTTGGTATCTCGCGGACAACCTCATTCCGGGTCGTATCGTATACCCTGACATGCCAGAGGTTCAATTCCCTGTTCACATCAAAACGCAGGGGCAGTTCATCTTTTTCAGCTTTCTCGTTGAGCTCTTTTAAAGCCACTTCTAATTTTGCATCGTAATATTGTTCGGGAATATCAGCAGGTTTTCTCTGCGGGTTCCCGCTTTCCCTTTTCACCTGGTTGTCAGATACAGCAGTTTCTGTTTTTTGAATTACCATCCGATCAGTCTGCTCTTTAATCCGATTGAGCAGGAGAGGGTCAATACCATCAATTTTCATGGCTGTTTAAATCCTCCATTTATTAAGCGCCCCCGTTGTATTTCATACCGGCATGATTAATCAGGTTATCCCTGTTCATCACTGTTTTCACTTTTTTGGTTATCGGTCTCAGGGCTGCGGGGCAGGATCTTTTTTAAGCTCCGGCTGTAATCTGCCGCAGCCTGAACTGCCTTCAGGTTTTCCAACCGAACTTCCTCAAAGGTTTCTTTGCGCAAAACTTTTATATCCCGGGGAGCCTTTATGCCGATACGCACGGTATTCCCGTCAATTGATGAGACAAATATTTCAATATCGTCACCAATCATTATGCTTTGTTCAGCCTTCCTGGTCAGCACCAACATTCTGACATAACCTTCCTTTCACGGCCCGCGATTTATACGGGTATGAGTATAGTTTTCGCAATCCAACCTGTATTCCCTGCCGCCATATAAAAAAAACTAACCCTTCCTCGTAATTTGAAGGGTTAGTTAAAATAGCAGGCTATAAAACAGGCCGTTATTAATTATCTGTTCAGGCTTGCCGGTCTCACAGAAAAACTAATTTAATAAGGCGGCCCCAGGACTGAATCATAGCTGTTTCTGCACAGCAGGGCGGCGGTGAAGAGAACCAGGCCGGAAAGTATAGCCAGGATTCCGCTCCTGAACATAGATGCTATCCCTGATGTCCGCGGAAGCCCATCATCGGCAGTGGCAGAGAGCAAACCTTTGTCCGGGCCGTCTTCTGCATCGCCATTTGGTTCATCGCTCCCCTGCCCGTTTTCATTTGCGCCGTTTAGATTTTCGTCATCTCCTGTTTCAATAAGACCGTTGAGGGCCCCTTCTGCTTCAACCGGAGCGGTCAATCCATCGTCCTGTTCAATAGCCCCGTTAAGCGGGGTTTTTTCTTCCGGTTGATCCTGCCCGGCCGGCAGGACAGGATCAGATCCAGGTACAGTGCTGCCGGTTTCTCCAACTGCAGCGGTATAGAAGCCTTCCTCTCCGCCCGGATGACCAGTATTATTCCAGTAAAGGTAACTGCCTGATAAAAGTATGAGCATAAGGACTGCGACAACGGCGGCCGGAGCCGCTAATTTATGGCTTCCGAAAATATTAAACCTGCGCCGGTTATTATGCTTGTTCTGCATATACATATTAGCTGTGCCGGAATCCGACCATAGTTTCTCAAAATCGCTGAGCAGTTCGGTGCAATCAAGGTTTAGCATTGCTGCGTATACCCTGGTTAATTCAATAATTTTCTCTTTATCCGAAAACCTGAGAATATCCTCCTCTTCAAGATCCATCAGGTGCTTCTGTTTTATTTTCGTTTTTTTAGAGACCTCTTTCAGGGAAAGGCCCATGGCCAAACGTTTAATCCTTAGTTTAGTGCCAAATCTTGCCAAATCTCTCACCTCTCTATATTGATCATCGGCAAGTTTAATCTATAATTAACTGCAAAAATAATTTTCATAAATTATCTTTAAACGCTTAATATCGATCGTTGCGGGCCGATTTTGTATATAATGGCTTTTAGCAGGCTGGACAGGAAAAGCTTAACTGCTCGCCGGTTTTAAGGTTTGGCAGGCATACAGCCTGCCATCCGCGGCTGAACCCATCATAAAATATAATTGTTTGCAGAGCAGGCAGGGTAAAATATCGGTTTGTGGAATAACCTATAATGTTAGGCTAACAAATGGCGGAGGGATATCTTTAGCGATGAATAAAAGCGACCTGATTAACCGCACCGCTGAAACTGCCGGGATACCAAAAACAAATGCAAAGCAGGTTGTCGATGCAGTGCTCAGCTCTATAGGAGAAACTCTGGCCGGGGGAGATAAAGTAAGCCTTAAGGGTTTTGGAACCTTTCAAACCAGGGAAAGGGCCTCCAGGAAAGCAAGAAACCTGCATACTTCCGAAATTATTACCCTTCCTGCGAAGAGGGTTCCCGTTTTCAAGCCCGGCAGCCCGGTGAAAAACAAAGTGGCGGCAGGCAACCCGGCAGAAGACTTTGCTGCGCTAAGCACAGAGCAGGAAACCGGCAGCATTTCAACTGCCGTCAATAAACCGGCCCCATCATCCAGGCAGCCAAAAGTGATTGCGGTAACCAGCGGGAAAGGCGGCACTGGCAAAACAAACTTTGTCATAAACAGCGCAATCGCCCTGGCTCAACGCGGGCTGAGGGTATACGTTATCGATGCCGACCTGGGAACAGCCAATGTTGATGTGCTTCTGGGCCTTCACTGCAAAAAGACAATCAACACGCTGGTCGAAGATAGGGACATGGATCTGCTGGACATCATCGTAGAAGGCCCAGAGGGCATTAAAATTATACCCGGCGGGTCGGGCCTGCAGTCGCTCGCTGAGCTTTCCACCGAAGAATTGGGCAGGATTATCAACATGCTCAGACCGCTTGAAGAACTTGCCGATGTAATATTGATTGATACAGGCTCGGGAATCTCCCGCAATGTGGTAGATTTCGCCGTGGCGGCGGATGAGGTGGTGGTGGTAATTACCCCTGAGCCGAGTTCAATATCCGACGCCTACGCCATTATTAAGGTCCTGAGCGCCAGGGAGATAAAGCCTGTCATTAATATGGTTATTAACCTGGTAGAAAATTATACCGAGGCACGGCAGGTTGCTTCAAAGATGATCGATGTCGCTGAACGATTCCTGAACATGCATCCCCGGCCAATCGGCCATATCGTTAAAGATGACAACCTGGTCAGATCTGTCAAGCAGTTTAAACCGCTGGTCCTTTACAACCCCCTGGCTCCCGCATCGCGCTGCATTAACGCCATAGCGGAAATATTAATCCCCATACCCGACAAAATGCCGGAAACTGCTGAAAACGACAGCGATTTCCTGGGAAAACTGAAAACCCTTTTTTCAAGATCTGCCGGTTAGGGCCCTACCGTTCGGAAGAACCCGGGGAAAAAGCAGATTTAATTATCCCGCCGCCCAGCACTTCATCACCGCGGTAAAAAACTGCTGACTGGCCGGGGCTTACGGCTTTCTGTTTTTGATCAAAAACCACCCGGGCACACCCTTCCCGGGGAGGATAAAGAATTGCAGGGACTGCAGCGGCGCGGTAGCGTATTTTCACTTCTATTTCCAATGGCTCACCGGGAGCCCTGCCTGAAACATAATTCAGCTTTTCTGCAGTAAGGCCTGCAGTATATGTCTCCTCTTTTCCACCCACTACCACCCGGTTGGCAGGCGCATCAATATGGACTACGTAGAAAGGTTCCGGGGCGGTTATGCCAAGTCCCCTGCGCTGGCCAACCGTATAAAAAGCGATGCCCTGGTGGCGGCCCAGCACTTCACCTGTGGTGGAAACTATCTCCCCGGGGATAGCTACCTCCCGGCAGGCCCGCTCCATAAATGAACGGTAGTCATCATCGGGAATAAAACAGATCTCCTGGCTTTCACTTTTAGAGGCTACTTTAAGCCCTTTGTTCAGGGCAATCTCGCGAATTTGCTGCTTCGTTTTATCACCGAGGGGAAATACTACCGAGGCCAACTCTTCCTGGCCAAGCATATAAAGCATATAGCTCTGATCTTTTTGCGGGTCAAGGCCTTTGAATAGTTTATATGAGCTTTCTTCCGGATCGAAACCGGCCTGCACATAGTGGCCGGTTGCCAGCAGGTCCATACCGAGGCCGCGGGCTTTCTGCAGCAGGGACGCAAATTTTATGGTGCGGTTGCATTCGACACAGGGGTTAGGAGTTCTGCCCAGGAGGTATTCTGCAGTGAAATTACAGACCACATTTTGATAAAACTCTTCTTTCATATTAAAAACATAATGGGGGATACCGACCTTGTCTGCTACACTGCGGGCATCGGAAACAGCATCCCGGGCACAGCAGCCCTTTGAATCTTCGCCTGCCTGTTCTTCGGCATGGGGATCAACCCACAGGCGCATTGTGGCGCCGATTACCTCATAGCCGCTCTCTTTCAGCAGCAGGGCCGCCACGGAACTATCCACTCCGCCGCTCATGGCTACCATTATTTTTTTGCCCAGACCCGGCCTGTCCATCCTATACCACATCCTGCACAAGTAGTTAACAACTCATATTTTATAACAGTAACCGGCCTGTTGACAAATCAGGGCCTGCCGGGGGGCATTTCAGGACGAAAACCTTCCTGGCTTAAAAATAACAGTAACTGCCCGGCCTGGATTGTCATGCCACTGCACAGTCTGCCAAAATAAACTGAAGCGAGCAAAATGTACAGAAATGGGAATGCCGGTAAAGCGAAGCCGATACAGTTCCAGCCTCAACAAGCTGCAGATATTTTATGGCCTGGTTGCTTTAAAACTTTCAATATCCCTCCTCTTCATTTATGATAGTAACAGCAAACAGCAGCAGAGGAGAATACAATTGCCAAACTATTACGGACCGGCCCTGCTGGAAGCAACGGGAGTTTTCATCTCTATATTTTTAATTATCTACCTGATCCGGCGCAGTTGGAAGATGTACCTGGTTTTGCTGCTGGCCAGCCTGATCCTGACCCTGACTAACAGCGCTGATTTAACCGCAAACATGGCCCTGCTTTTTAGTTCGATTACCAGTTACACAGCATTTTACCTGGTTTCCATGGTCATCTCCATAACACTGTTAGGCCATCTACACAGGGAAATCGGGGCAATGGAACAGATGGTAGCCAACCTGCGGCTGTTAATCCGCGACCCGCGGGCCCTGATCATGTTTCTTCCGGCCGCAATTTCGCTGTTTTCTGCTGTGCCCGGAGGAGCAATCATATCGGCACCAATGGTTGAAGAAACCGGGCGGGAACTAAAAATGCCCGTAGTGGAACAGGCTATGTCGAACATGGTTTACCGTCACCTAGTCGTGCTGATTACACCTTTTAATTCAAGCCTGATTTTAGCATCCGGGATCACCGGGATCAGCATAGCAGGCTACCTGAGTTATACAGTTCCGGTTGTCGCCGTTGTTTTTGCCATTACAGCCGCCCTTCTCTTTATCCGCTACAGGGTGCCGGAAAAACGCACAACGGCTGTTTCAGATCAAAAAAGCACCGGAAAGGCCCTTAAAATTATACTGGTAACTACCCTGCCTTACGTCCTTGCCATTGTATTAGGGCTGGCGGGGGGAGTTTTCTTTCCCCTGGCTGTTCTTGCCGGAATTACCGTCTGCCTCTTTATTAACCTGCCCGGCAGGGAAATTAGCTTAGTTTTACGCGAACGCCTGGCTATTCTTGTTCAGGGTTTCAACTGGCCGCTGGCCCTATCCACTTTAACTATTGTAATCTACAAAGACTTTATGCTGGAAGCCGAATCCTTTCAGCAGTCCGTTCATTACCTGGTTGATCTCGGTCTGCCGCTAACCGTCCTCCTGGTAGGGCTCCCGTTTATAACCGGCTTTATCACCGGCAATAATGCTGCCTCCCTTGGGATTGCCCTGCCCATTCTGATTCCATTTCTCGGCCCGGACATGCTCTCGGTTCGCTATTTTGGTATTGTTTACCTTAGTTCGTATGCCGGGTATTTCGGTTCACCCATCCACCTCTGCACCTATGTCACAAACGAATACTTTAAAACCCCGCTTTATACCCTGGTCAAGCAGGTAAATATTTACGGCGCAATCATGTTAGTTGTCGGGCTTATAATGGCCCTGTTCTATTGAATCCGGCAACCTGCGCAGCTGCAAAAAAACACCGGGAGCAATGGCTCCCGGTGACGGCTTCAATTAGGTTTATTGCTGTTCCGGTATTTCGCTTTCAGCACCGGTTGCAACAAACTCCACCGGCAGGCCCGGATCATCCATCATAGCCAGATCGAACGGATAAGTAAGGGCCTGCGTGACGACATCATCTTCTCCCGGCTCTGTGAAGTGGGCAGTTACAACAACCCGATCTTCCTTTTCGGTTATCTCGGTTATTTCAACTGTATAACCGCCGGTCGGCTTTTCGCCGTAGGTTACCAGCAGGTAAAGGATCCCTTCATGCTCTAAAGCCTGGGCCATAAACCTTTCCTTCGACTGCTCAATCCACATCTCAACCTCAGCGGGCAGCTGATCAGGCAGTTCTATTTCTTCCGGTTCTGTCACTTCGCCTGGTTCGGCCGGTTCAAGCGGGTCTGTAGGAACTCCACAACCGGCGATCATTAAAAACGCTGCGGTGATCATTGAGACAGTAACTACTTTGCTTAACATTATTATTACCCCCTTTAATGTGATAATTCGGGTGGACAACCCATTTATTAATGTCCTTCTATAAACTAAGACAATTACAGGCCACTTTTAGTTCGCCTGCAAATAGTGTATGATAAAAAAAGGAGGGAAAACAATGCTTAAATTACTTGTCATATCAGGCATACTGACACTGGGCTTCTTAATGCTCTTTGGCTGCGGGCAGGATAGCAGTGAAATCACTGATACGATCGTATATGAACTGCCGGGCTGAATAGTCGGCGATTATACCGGACCCCTTGAAAAAGGGCTGCCACATGGAGAAGGTTCATGGGACAGCCCCGAAGGCGGACGGTATGATGGGTCCTGGTCCGAGGGCCGGTTTGATGGCCGGGGAATATTCACCTGGCCTGATGGAAGGGTTTATGAAGGCAGTTGGGAAAGCGGTTACCAGCACGGCAGCGGCGTTATGACCTATCCCGACGGAACTATTGTTGAGGGAACCTGGAAAGAGGGGCGTTTGCTGGATCAGTGATCGGGCAGGCGCCGTTAAACCCGGATAAATGGAGAAAACATGGATACTTATGACAGGCTAAAGCCGATCAGCTTAATGCTTGGAATATTATTAATGGCCGCCGGGGTGATTTTTTTAGCTGCCCCCGATAGGATAACCGAGTTCCTGGCCATCCTAGTAGGAGCAGTTATAACCGTTTTCAGTATATTCAGGTTGATCATGGTTTTCGTAAATTGGAAAACCATGATCAACCGGTTCCTGTTCCTCATTTCCGGCATTATAACGCTGTTCATAGGCATTTTTATGCTTTTAAACCCGGATGTTACGATAACCATTATTGGGGCGATTATCGGGGTTTTTGCAATTCTGCTGGCTGTGGACAGGTTTATTACCGCCAACCGGCTGAAAAGAGAAATAAACATCCTGCCCACGGTCATTTCCGGATTGGTTCATCTGGTTTTTGGAATTGCCATGGTTTACTCGGCTCTAGTTGTCTTTACCGTGATTATTGTTTTAACCGGGGTTTACCTGCTGATCGCGGGGTTAATGTTTACTTTGTCAGCCTTGTTTTTCCACGACTTTTAACCTTTAAAACCAGGCACCTGGAGAATATAATAAAGATCCGGGGATTATCCCCGACTCTGCTTACTGTAACACCTTACTAATCCAAAAACACTTATGAGCAAGTACACACTTTTGAGTGCGTCTCCTAACTTTTGCTGTACCAAAGGTATATGCTTACTGCAGTAATAATCCATATCGAATTTTTTGCCTTCATCATATGGATAGAAAACAGTTACTTTGATCATCATAATTTTCCTCAATTTATTTTTAATACCCGCTCTGCCTTCAGATAAAAACATTAAATATTCGGAAATAATTTTCTGTCTCACAACCCCACTTCAACGAGTTCTAAACATCTTCTTGATATACATTTGTTTCGTCTATATTTTTCGCACCGCTCATTCCAGATAAAGGTTAGCTGTTCTAAAATAGCCACGTTCTTTCTTCCTCCACCGGACTTGTTTCAGCTGCCAGATAATCCGGTTTCATGGGGCATAGCAGGCTAAACCGAAAACGGGCCTGATAATACAAAACCCTGCTGTTGTTTTATTAAGCGCTGTTCGTGGGGTTTACGAAATATATGGATCGCTTAACATGAAGATAACGCTTTGAACAATTGCATATATTATTCGCTGTCAATTATTAATACCCTCTTATTTACAGGGTAATTTAGAAGTAATTACCCCAGGCTAACCTAAGCCTACCCGAATTGTGATCACCCTAACTCAAGATACTAACAGATACGCCTTTTAAATATTGGTGGGCGAAACAGGGCTTGAACCTGTGCCTGCGTATTCCGCTGGAAACGAACGCTGATTCCGTTTTTTACCGAACAGCGATTCCGTTCATAACCGAACGGTGATTCCGCTGTTAAGCGAACACAGAATCCGTTTTCAACCGAACACTACCGGAGCGAAGCGACGCCGGGTTTGTTAACTGTTCGGTTTGAACCGGAATACGCAAAATATCTCAGCAATAAGCTCCAAAACTTCTGCAAGCACCTGATAATTATGGTCGGAGAAGGCTTTATCCGTCCTGCCGGAACAAACCCCGGCAGGCTTTTACCCCCAATAAGTTAAAAAGGTGTCTGACACCTTTTTAACTTATTGGGGGTAAAGTATTGCACAAATAAAGGCACGGGAACATTGTCCGTGCCTCTTAAATGCTGGTCGGTGCGATAGGATTCGAACCTACGACCCCTTGGTCACAAGTAACGTGACATGCTAAATATTGCTAATTATTACTTTTAATATGGTTAAATCTAATTCATTCTATTATCATTGAACCCTTTATTTATAGTCTTTTCAGCACTTACCTTGCCTGTGTTTCCATATATTATCATTTTCCGTTTAATCCAGTTTAGTATTTTTTAATCGTATAGTGTGTCAAACTTGTGTGCCTTTGATGTTCTATAATCCCTTTATATACATAAATATTTAGCATTTTTTCTATCAGCAGCTAACTAAATCGCTTTTTCCTGGCGTTTTGCTTAAACATGGACCACTTTTATTGTAGCGCTTATACATCTTGCTGTTAATATAGAATAGCCTCCGGAGGGAGTTTCAGTCCTATCTGTTGTCTTAGCTTGATTACGTGTAAGGTTCTACTTAATGTATCCAGATCAATAATTCTGAATAAGTCCTGTAATGGTAAAAGTATCCTTACCTTTAGTTTCATCATGAAGCCAGTCGAAAAAATGCATTCCCTACCTCCACAGGTTAAAATAGTCCTTTATTATTACTTTACCATTTAATCCTCTACGAGGCTTTATATCGGCGTTGCATTACTAATTGCATTAAAAAGATTACAACACAAAAGAACCATC
>SKOR01000102.1 GCA_007119965.1 Syntrophomonadaceae bacterium | reverse complement strand
TTGACACGCAGGAGGCCACTGGTTCAAATCCATTCAGGCGCACCAGAAAAAACCGGGTCATATAACCCGGTTTTTTATAATTATTCTACTTCACTGAGCCCCTTTTTTCTTTTCAACACCAGATTTATGATCAGCCTCAGCCATATTTTTCCTGTTTGTTCAAAATCATAGTACCGCTCTTTTTCACTGCAAATCTTCACTTTTTCTTTAACAGCTGCCTGAGTCCGGGCTTCTTTATAAATCTTATCCAGCAAATCCTGCTCTGCCTGATCCCCTGGCCTGCGCTTAAGGCTCCTTTCTCTTTCTTTTTGGAGCATACCTAAACAGGCTCGCGGTGTATTCTCACGAATCCTGATGTTCATATCTTCAATATTTAATTTACGCATTATAAGCGCCTTTCTAAAATATATTTGTATGCTAAAATTATGATAATAGGAATTTTAGGGCATTAAGCAGTTTGCCTTATGTTTTTAAACTGTCTCAGGGGGGTATTATTATGAGCTATACTATCTACCTGGTTCACGGTATGTGGGGCGGACCCTGGTACTGGGAAAACTACAAAGGATTTTTAGAAAGTAAAGGCCACCGCTGCCTTGCCACTACCCTGCGCTATCATGATGCGGACCCTAGGGAAAACCCTGACCCTCGGCTTGGAACAACCAGTCTTCTTGATTACGCGTCAGACCTGGAAGAAGAAATTAAAGCCCTCGGCCATAAGCCAATTTTGGTCGGCCATTCCATGGGAGGACTGCTGGCCCAGATTTTGGGCAGCCGGAACCTGGCCAAAGCGCTTGTTTTGTTAACCCCCGCATCGCCTGCCGGAATTAACGCAATAAAACCTTCGGTAGTTAAAAGTTTCCTGAGCGTTCAAACAAAATGGGGGTTTTGGAAGAAACCGATGCGCCAGACATTCGGTGAAGCGTCATATTCTATGATTAATTTAATGCCTCCTGGTGAACAGAAAAATATTTACGACAGGTTTGTCTATGAATCAGGCCGGGCTTTGTTTGAGATCGGTTACTGGTTTCTTGACTCAAAGAAAGCATCTGCGGTTGACGAAAAAAAAGTAACCTGTCCGGTCTTGATCATTGGCGGTAAAGAAGATCGCATTACACCGGTTTCTGTCACACGCAGCGTGGAAAATAAATACAGCTTGTCAGCAACTTACAGGGAAATGGAAAACCATGCACACTGGATTGTCGGAGAACCGGGCTGGGAGAAAGTCGCTCAGCTTATTGAAGATTGGATAAAAAAGCTTCCCCTGGACAATTAGCAAAATAGGAGAGCGGTCAAATCAATTTCAAGCGAGCCCTTTTAAGGCAAGGACTTCATTGGCGGGGGTGCGTTCGCCGGTGCAGCTGATCCTGCGCGGACCATCAAGGTAAAGCAGTTTAAAGCCGAGGCCGCTGTATAATTTTATAATCCGCTCTGTCGCCTGGTTTGATAAGACCACCGGCCCCCGATGTCTGGATAACCACTTCCCCAGCCGCACCTGGTCTTCCCAGCGGAAAGCCTTCTCCGAGTACTGGGTAAACTCCACATCATAAGGCGGGTCGGCATAAATAAAGTCGTCTTTTTCCAGCTCAATCTCTTCAAAATCCCCGGGCTGGAAGCTCCACCCCCCGAATATCTCTGCGTAGGGTCTGAAATCGCGGCGGTAATTTATTTTTTTGTAACTGCCAAAGGGAACGTTGAAAAAACCCTTTCGGTTGAAACGGCACAACCCGTTGTATCCCGTACGGTTGAGGTAATAAAAAAGACCTGCGGCCTCCGCTGAGTGCTGTTTACCTGCCTTTAACAGTCCGTTAAATTGATCGCGGCACCTGTAATAGAAATCCCGGTCGTTTTCCATCGGCAGATCAATTACAAACCCCTCTTTAACCCGGTTCAGAAAGTTGACCAGGTGCTCGTTTGAATCATTCAGAAAAGCCTCTCCGGGCATTAGCCCGAGTGTGACGGCCAACCCGCCGCAGAATGGTTCGACTAAGCGGGGGTTCCCGCAGCCTTGCCATAAAGGACGCAGGTGAGGGACAAGCCAGCGTTTGCCGCCCGCCCATTTAAGTGGTGGCTTAAGGTTGGGGAGGCTTTCGTTTGTTTTCTGCTGCTTTTTCATCAGGTTATCCCCGCCATTTGTTTTAAAAACCTGGATACCATATAAGACCGGGCTAAACCAGCTTAACTGCCCTTCGTTACAGGATCGCTTTGCTATGCTATGAAGCCCCCGGCCCTTTCTGAGAGTAAAATGGCGGCAGATGAAATATGACTGCCTAAGGCGCTTCGGGGATTATAAAGCGGGGTTGAGACAACCCCGCTGCAATCAGTAGAACAAATAAGTTAATGATTCAATGCACAGTGCTGCCTGCTGTAAACATTAGATTTCCCACATGTCGTGAATGTTATCGAAGGTCTCCACCCTGCTGATTGAATCGAGCCAGGCTTCAATCTTTGATGGCGGCAGAAGCAGGGATGACAGGCGGCGGAACTTGGTATGCAGTTCCTCAAGGGAAACAATATTTTCAGGGTCTCCCCTGGGAAAATCAGTTTGTTCATGGACAACTGAGCCGTTACGCAGGATAACGTTTAACTTAGCTGCCCATTTATCCGGATAGTGGGCATCGAGCAGGGGATCTACTTCCACGGTGCAGTGGCTCATCAGCTCTTCGAGGGTATGATCGTGCAGCCTTTCCTCGGTAAAATCCTCGAGGCCGACATGGCCGTAGACAAGGGCGGTGGAAACACAGAAAGGCAGGCTGAACTTGGCCTCGTAGATAGTTTCGGGGAACGGATCACCAACCAGGTCTTTTGCCACCCCGTATGTCTGAATCCTTAAAAGCTCGATATCTTCCGGCTTGATGTTTTTTTCGCGCAGGCGCAGGGCTAAATCTATCCCGGCGTGGGTATGCCTGGTCGAAGCAAAAAGCCGAAAGCTGATCTGCATAATTTTATAGCTTTCACCCAGGTTTTCAGTAATTTTCTCCATTTTTGCTTTCGGGGCAAATACACGCAGGAAACCTTTTTCGCCTGACAGTATCGTCTTGGTGCTGGTATAACCTCCCGCGGCAAGCATGGCTGAAAACAGGCCGTTTTGAGCGGCTTTGCTGGCGTGCAGCGGTTTACTAATCATCCCTTCGGGACTGTAATGCAGCTCCATTAGCCCTGCGGCCTGGGTACCGGCATGTCCCAGCGCATGCATAAGCTGTTCCTCATCAAGTTTCAATATTTTTCCGGCGGCAACAGCCGCTGCAAAAGTGCCACAGGTACCGGTTGTGTGCCAGAACTGGTAATGAGACGGTGTCATAGCTTCAGCGATACGGATGCCGACTTCATAACCGACAACTATAGCTGTTAACAGCTCCTTGCCTGAAGCGCCTACTTTTTCAGCTGCTGCCAGCGCAGCCGGAATAATTGGTGAGCCGGGGCGCAGAATTGACTGGCGGTGCAGATCATCAAATTCCAACCCGTGCGCATAGAGGCCGTTGCCCAGAGCAGCTGACAATGCAGGCACTCTCTCTTTTCGACCGATTAAAACAGCCTGGGGGGCTCCCCCCTGTTCTTCGATAATTTCGGTGATCACTTTGCCCGGCAAAGCAGTAGCACCTGCGCAGGCTGCGCCTACTAAATCCAGAAGGCATACTTTGGCCTGGTGCAGGACTTCATCAGGCAAATCATCATAGTGGGCATCATAGACAAACTTTGCTAAATCTTGTTCAATCATGCTTCGGCTCCCCTTCTTTCTTTTCTGTATCAACTGTTCTGAGCTCATCTGTTTTCTCAACAACATCTCTATTATAACCCGTCTATACCCTACTTTCTATATAAAGAACTGCAGTAAAAGAATAAATATCAGCAGGATAAAAAAGACAAGCAGGTAGTATTCAAAATTGGAAGTGTTAACGATCTTGAAAAACCTGCCCCTGAAAGAGTAATCCATGTCAAAAAGAAAATAGAAAGCAGTTATAAATATCTTTTTAGAGTAGACGAAGAACAGGCCAATAAAATTTATCCAGAACCTGTAAACAGCTTGTAAGGTTGAAGAAATAATGGCCAGGAGCGTTCTGAAAGCAGGGCCGTGATTTTCCAGGGAACTAACCCGGTAGCTGAAAGCGCTTAACGGTTTCAGGCTTCCGACGATTACGCTTTCTGCTGCATTTTCAAGGATATTGCCGCCGACACAGTAATAAGTCAGCAGGCGGGGGCTGTTTAGATAGGCAGAATCTACCGATGTTTCTACCGCGCGGCCGCCCCTGGTATAGATAAACATTAAGGAGCTGACCAGGGGCTGGTAAACCAGGGACTCTATGCTGAGCCAGCCCGGAAGTTTCCGTGTAAATAATTCTTTACGGGTGCCGACAACAAAGAACACGGCCGCCAGGGCGACAACCCCGGCCATTCCCTGCAGATCATGGCTGTCCCAAAAATTTACATTCAGCAGGTAATTAAACCTGTAATCATCAAGAGAGAAAGACTGCACGACGGGGCCGATCAGTTCCTTCAGGACCAGGAACGGGCTGGTTCCGATAAAGAGAATCGCAGCGCCAATAACTACGAAAACAACTCGCTCATTCCAAGGCTCTTTACCTTTAGCCTTTAATCCGGCAGGTTTTTCTCCCAGGAATATCGAGCTGAAAAGGCGGGCGATATAACAGGTAGTCATGGCGCCGGTCAGCATAAAGATACGCTCCGCAATATACAGGGCATAACTGCCGTGCAGCTCGTAAGCTTCAACAATGGCATGGTGCAGCAGCACCTTACTGGTATAACCGTTTAGGCCCGGAATGCCGGCAATACCCATCGCCGCCAATAAAAAGACAACAGAGGTTACCGGAAAATCGCGCCAGAGGCCGCCTAAACGGCTGAGTTCAATCTCTCCCGTACGAAAATAGACCGCCCCGACCATCATGAACATGCCGGCTTTGAAGAAGGCATGGTTAACAACATGCAGGGTAAAACCGCCAAGAGCCATCGGGCCTTCAAACCCCAGGTAAGCGGCAGCCCCGATACCCATCAGGATGTAGCCCATCTGGCTGACGCTGCTGTAAGCCAGCAAGCGTTTGGCATTACCCTGGAAAAGGGCCAGGAACGCGGCTGCGCTCATAGTTAAAATTCCGAACCAGATTAACACATAGCCCATCTGCTGTGTATAGGCCCAGAGGCCTGCTGTTTCTGATGCTTCAGGGGTATATATTACAGTAGCTACCCTTGCAATACCATATGCCCCGGTTTTAATCATGATGCCCGAGAGCAGGGCGCTGGCCGGGGCAGGCGCTACAGGGTGGGCCTTAGGCAGCCAGATATGCAAAGGCACCATTCCGGCCTTGATACCGAAACCGATTATCAGCAGCGCGGCAATCAGCGTTTTTGCGGGCAGGAGAAGCAGCTGTTCAAGCAACGGAGTCAGTTCTACTGTACCCGTGAACCAATAGATCATAATTGCGGCGGTTAAAATACAGAGACCCCCGAATACACCAAGGTAGAGGTACAGCCTGCCTGCTTTCATCGCCTCTTCACTCTGGGTGTGGATGACCAGCAGGTAAGAAGCAAATGACATTATTTCAAAAAAGAAAAAAAGGCTGAATAAATCTGCAGTAAGAAATACTCCGAGGCAACCTCCCAGGGTTAGGAGGTAAAAAACGTAATACCTGTTGTGCCTGCTTTCGTGGGTCATGTAAGACAGTGAAAATACGGTGGCCAGAAACCAGATCAGGGCAGAGATTAAGTTAAAAACAGCCCCTAAGCGATCTACCCGGAAATATAAAGGCAGGTCGCCAAAGCCGACAGAAAACTGGCTGATCACATCAGCCTGCCAGACCAGGCGCAAAAGTGACAGAGAGAGGACTAAGACAAGTCCGGTTACAGCGAGGACGAGAATATTCCTGTAGCGGTCGCCAAACCACCGGGCCAGGGGCACCAGGGCAGCGCTGAGGATTGGCACCATGGCAATGGCCAGCGGCAGGCCCGAGGTGATTACATTTTCGGTTGCTGCTCCGTTCATCTGCCTGCAGCTCCTTTTAGTTTAGGAGGATCTTTTAGATAAGCCGGTTGGATTGCGATTTAATACAACTCCCCACGGGGTTTACTATGGCAACTATGATTACCAGGATTTAATTATGAAGTTATTAATTCTACATGCTGAAAAGAGATCTTGCCGCTTCCACGGCTAACTCCCAGGGCCAGTTTACGGGCAGCAGGGCAAAAATAACACAGCCTACGGCCAGGATTCCCATGGGGACGACCATATGCCAGGGAGCTTCTTTCCAGTATTTCCGGTCTTTAGGCCCGTGTGCGTCATGAGCGCCGTGATCATCACCAGGTTCTTCACAGTGATCGTGAACATCGAGGGCATGCTCTGCGGCATGGGCTTCTTCCGGGTCAATATCTTCACCTGAGGCAAAAAAAGCGGTAATGACAATCGGGAAATAATAAGCAGCGTTAAGCAGGCTGCTCACGATTAATATAGCCACAAAAATTGGCTGCCCGGCAGTCAACGAGGCCATAGATAGTTCCCACTTGCTGATAAAACCGTTAAAAGGGGGAATACCAACCATTGTCACGGAAGCGATCGTAAAAAATACCATCGTAAAAGGCATTTTTAAACCGATCCCTTTCATCCTGCTGATGTTGCGCATTCCAGTTTGAACGACTATAGCCCCGGCACAAAGGAACAGGAGCCCCTTCATAAAGGCATGCGTGAATAAATGATAAAGACCTCCGGCCATACCCTGTTCATTTAAGAGGAATATCCCCAGCACGATATAACCGATCTGGGCAATGCTGGAGTAGGCAAGCCGCCTTTTCAGGTCATCCTGCAGCAAAGCCATGGCAGAACCGAGCAAAATTGTAATTGCCGCCAAAACCAGCATTACTGTATCCCAGTTCATATTATGAATAAACTCGGGGCTGTAAACGTTAAAAGTCACCCTGATCATACCGTAGATACCTGTTTTCAGCATAATTCCCGAAAGAGCTGCACTGACCGGAGAAGGAGCTGCAGGGTGAGCATCGGGCAGCCAGACATGCAGTGGGAACATACCAGCCTTCAAACCAAACCCGATCATAAAACCGATAAATGCTGCCGTAGCCAGGGTTGAAGGTTCGGTGATCATCCCAGGGCGGGTAAATGCAACGGTTCCGGTTAAAAAATACATAGTTAAAAGACCGAAAAATACAGCCAATCCCCCACCAACAGTCATATAGAGGTACTTGGCCCCTGCAAACATGGTAACCGGAGTTTCTTCGTGAGCAATAAGGATATAAGTAGTCAGGGCCATAAATTCGAAGAAAACAAAAAGGCCCAGCAGGTCTCCTGCAAATATTGTGCCCATGCAGCCGCCTTCGGCCATTAAAAAGAAAGCATAATAACGCTCTTTTTTATGTTCATGCTTCATGTAACCGGGAGAAAAACAGGCAGTCATGAACCAGACAAAGGAAAAGAAAACCCCCAGGAAAAAGGTTACCGCATCAACCTTAAAAGTAATCGACAGGGGGAAAGAAAAGTACTGGAAGAGGCCAAGCAATATTTTTCCTTCGCTGATTGCTGGATACATGCTTAAGACGAGCAGAAAAAATAAGCCGGTAACCCCGATGCATATGCGCTCTTTGTATGGGTACAGCTTTTGCGGCATCAGGAACAGGGCGAAACCGGATAATATGGGCACAAATATTATTATTGCCGGCAGTATACTATAAACTACTTCTTGCTCCACTTTCACACACCTCCGGAGGGCATCAGTCATCTATGTTTCTAAATAATTCATATCTCCTGGATCATCCTTAAAAAAACATTTGGGCAACTGCCCTGGCCAGGCTCAATGGCCAGTTCACCGGCGCTATGGTAAAGATAAATGCGCCAATCGCCAGAATCAAAACAGGCACCATCCGCAGGGGCTGCAGGCGCAATTTTTTGCGCTCAATGTTTTTTAACTCCCTGCAGCCAAGGAAGGCATTAATTGAAATCGGGAAATAATAAGCAGCGTTTAAAATACTGCTTAAGAGTAAAACGCCAATTATTAAGGGCATTTCCGCCTGAAAAGCGCCTAACCCTAAATGCCATTTACTTACGAATATATTGAATGGAGGGATACCAACGGCGCTGACAGCAGCAATCGTAAAAGCCAACATAGTCACCGGCATCTGCATACCAATTCCTCTCATTTCACTAATTTTCACTTTACCGGTATTAACATAAATAACCCCGGCACATAAAAACATACAGCCTTTCATAAAGGCATGGGCCATAACATGGTAAACGGTACCGACCATAGCCTGGCTGGTCAGCAAAGATATCCCTAAAAGCATGTAGCCCACCTGGGCAATCCCTGAATAAGCCAACCGGCGGTTGAAGTCATCCTGGGCAAAAGCGCAGATAGAACCGTAAACTATACTAACAATTGCCAAGGTCAGCAGGATATAGTTCCAGCCAACTTCCTGTATAAAAGAAAGGCCATAAATATCGTGAAAAACCCTGATCAGGCCGAAAACCCCTGTTTTAAGCATAATTGCCGAGGATAGCGCTGCTGCAGGAGATGTGGCAGCTGAATAAGCATCGGGCATCCAGAAATGAAGCGGCACCAGGGCCGCCTTAATGCCAAAGGTGATCAGGAAGCAGATGAAGGCTACCAGCAGCAGCGGGGAAGCACTGCTAATTAGTCCTCCCTGGCCGAACGAGAGGTCTCCCGCAACATTGTAGGTGATCACCATGGCCCAGAAAAAAGCAACCCCCGCGATTATAGTCATAAAGAAAAATTTCAACCCGGCTGCGTAAGCTTCTGGAGTTGATTTGTAAGCCACCAGCGGGAAAAACATCAGCGACATAAACTCGAAGAATAAAAACAAGGTAAATAAATTTCCGCTCAGAACAACACCGAGCGCACCAGAGATAACCGGCATAAGGAAGTAAAAGTACACCTTACCTTCTTCTTTGTCTTTAAAGTAACCGAGGCTGTAAACGGCAAGCACCACGCTGAAAAAACCAAATAAGAGGGCCATATAAATTGAGAGAATATCGACCCTGAATTCCATTCCAGTAGGGGGAAGAATATCCAGGAAGAGGTAGAGCACATTTCCTCTCGCCACTGTAGGATAGCTTAATATTATTAACAGGAAAGGGAGTATTGCCCCGGCAAGAACAACATAGTTGCGCAGTTCGGGACGGTAGCGGTCAGCAAGCATCGCTCCGCCGGCGGCTAACAGAGGTATTAATACAACCACGGCCGGGATTACTGAAACTATAACATCTATCTGGGCCATCTATTTCCCCTCCCTCAAAACTAAAAAATTGTTTTCAGAACAGCCTCGACAAACGGAATCGTGGTGTAATTGGCAAACAAACCGAAAATAATAGCAAAACCCACAAGTGTAAGAGTCGGTACCAGCATGGTCAGGGGCGCTTCGGGACCCGGCTGCTTTTTAAAGGTGCCTTCTTTAAAAAAAGCATTCACAATAATCGGTAAATAGTAAACCGCATTCAATAAAGTACTGCCCAGCAGAACATAACCGAAAACAGGCATTCCTGCCTCAAGGCTGCCGGTAAGCAGAAAGTATTTGCTAGTATAACCGGCAATGGGCATAACCCCCATTAAACCAAGGGCTCCAATACTAAATGCCAGCATAGTCATTGGCATCTGCTTGCCTAAACCGTTTAGCTGGTTTAAATTTTTCTTACCTGTAACTGTAATGATCATCCCGGCACAGAAGAAGAGGGTTATTTTTAAGATAGCATGGTTAATAATATGAATCAAACCGCCCATCACACCAGTTGGCGTAAGTAGCAGAACTCCCAGGGTAATATAACCCAGCTGCCCGATAGTTGAATAAGCCAGCCTCAATTTCAAAACAGTCTGTTTAATGGCCATAAATGAGCCGACAATAATTGTAAAACAGACAAATACGGCCAGAACATTAATAATCATGTTCATATCAACTAAAAGTTCACGACCGAAAATGGAGAAAAAGACCCTGGCTATACCGAAAACACCCGCTTTGACAATAGCCACGGCATGAAGCAGGGCACTCACCGGTGTGGGGGCAACCATGGCCCCGGGCAGCCAGGAGTGCAGGGGCATTATCGCCGCCTTGGTGCCGAAACCTGCAATCAAGAGGATAAAAATTATCATAACCAGGGTCCTGCTGCCCTCTACAGCCCCGCCAAGGATACCCCCGGGCATAAATTCAAGGGTACCGACCAGGTCGTGGATCATAAAGATGGAAAGGAAAACCAGGGCACCTCCGCCCAGGCTGTAACTGATATACTTAATACCGGCCTTGACCGATTCCTTTGTCCCGGCATGGACGACCAGCGGATAGGTGCAGATGGCCAGGTATTCATAAAATATATAAAGGGTAAAAAGGTTTCCGGCAAAAGCAACCCCCATGGCAGCGCTGCAGGAAAGAACAAAAAAAACAAAATAATTGCGCTGCTCATGTTCATGGGCCATATAGCCGATCGAATAAATGGTGGCAAAAACCCACAGGGTAGATGATACCAGGCCGAAAATCATACCCAGGGCATCTATTTTAAAATAAATGCCGAGGCCATCGAATAATTCAACCATCCTGAGTTCAATTACTCTTTCTGCCAGCACCGCGGGCAGCATGCTTGCCACGGCCAGGAACACTATGCCGATAGCACTTAAAGCAACTATATGACGCTCTCGGGCCTGATCTTCGTCGAGGAAGCGAATAATTATTGCCCCGATAATTGGAACAATTACGGCAATGATAGGTTGAGGGTAAACCAGGGACATAATTATCGCCTCCGACTCTGCTTATATTACACCTGCAGGGCTATAAAATAAAGAGCAGGCTTACTGCCAGGATAGCCCCGATTACTATAAGAACTATATATAAATCAAAATCGATGTTCGAGATGCTGAAAGTTTGAAACCTTTTATCGCCACGGGCACTGTAATCAAACTTAAACAGGAACATGAAAACATTCCGCAGAAAATGCCCGATACTGCCGAAAGCCTTATTAACCAGGCCAATCCAGTAATTGTAGACAGCGTTCCAGGCAGTTGAAGCAAACCTGGAAACCTGCACCCCGCCTGTGCTGAATATCTCTCCATCGAGGTAAACGGCGCCCTGTGAAGCTTTCTGCAGGACTGCAGGTGTACCGTGAAAACCCCTGTTGAGGTTATCATCAACAAACCGGCCGAATCTAGTATAATAAAAGCCCAAAAACACGGTAGCCGGCTTGTAGAGAGAACGTTCAACACTCAACCCTTTGGGAGGAATATAGTTAAAGATATCCTGCCGCTTAAAGAAAATATAAAAACCTGCCCCGAGGGCAAGACCAATGGCAATGCCTAAAAGATCTGCCGGGTACCAAACACTCGTATTCGCTGTGTAAGTTATGTAGTACTCCGAATAAGTAAAGGTCCCGGCCATGGGCATAACAACATTTTGAAGCATAGAAGGAGAAAACAAGCCTAAATAAGCGATCACACCGATAAATGACACGGCAACAATTCGTTCAATCCAGGTCTCGCGAGGGCCGCTTTCTTCCAGCCTGGCATCCAGGTTGGCTGGCCGGGGCCCGAGAAATATTGAGATAAACAGTTTGGCAATATAGCAGACGGTCAGGCCGCTGGTCAGCATAAACAATTTTTCAGCCAGCCAAAGGTCCCAGAGAAAGTGTGATTCATAGGCATAAACAATAGCATGATGAAGCAAAGTTTTACTCACGTAGCCGTTAAAACCCGGGATACCCATAATCCCTGCCGCACAAACTGCAAAAGCTGCAAATGTAAAGGGAAATTTACGCCACAGGCCGCCCATTTGATCCAGGTTTTTTACATGAAGGCGGGCATAAATAACGCCAAAAAGAATAAACATTCCAGACTTGAAAAATGCATGGTTTATGATGTGATATGAAAAGCCGCCGAAGCCCATCGCACCATCGTAACCAAGGTAACCGGCAGCGCCGATACCCATCAGGATATAACCCATTTGGCTGATGCTGCTGTAAGCTAACAGCCGCTTGGCATTATTCTGCAAAACTGCCATTATGGCAGCTAAGAGCATTGTTATGATTCCCATCCAGATAATGATATGGCCAATACTTCCCGTGTAAGACCACAGGTTGCTTTCCGCCATATGCTGTGCGGGGCTGTAAAGCATTGTCGTAACCCTGATAATCCCGTAAGCACCGGTTTTAATCATAATCCCCGAAAGCAGGGCGCTGGCCGGAGAAGGCGCTACCGGGTGAGCCTGGGGCAGCCAGATGTGCAGGGGAATCATCCCCGCTTTAACCCCGAATCCGATAATCATCAACACAGCTATTGCTGCAGCCACCTCTTTTAAGATTATTATTTCCTGAAGCTGCGGGGAGATGGCCACGGAACCTGTAAAAGCGTTGAGGAGAATAATTCCACTTAATAAGGAAAGGCCGCCGATAATTCCCAGGTATAAATAATTGCTCCCTGCCGCTATCGCTTCATCAGTCTGTGCATGGACGACCAGGGCATAAGCAGCAAGGGTCATCAACTCAAAAAAAAGGAATAAACTTAAAAAATCACCGCTTAAAAAAACTCCGAGACAGCCTCCGAGGGTAAGAATCAAAAAAACATAATAACGGGTCTGATCTTTTTCATGTTTCATGTATGGTATGGAAGCCAGGGTAGCTAAAAACCAGATAAAAGCGGAGAAAAGGGCAAACACGCTGCCAAATAAATCAATCCTCAAGCTCATTTCGACACCGGCAAGTGATGGCAGGCTATAAAAAACGGTGAAACCGTTCACAACAGTAAAAAAAAGGGCAGCAGAAAAAATGAATGTCAGGCCGGATATAACAGCAGCCAGCACATTGCGCACGGACGCTGATTTTAGGCCGGCCAAACCGATAAATGCAGAACCGATAATCGGGGTAAGCAAAGTCAGCAGGGGCAGGATGCTCTCTACAGACGTTTCCGTGATTTTTATTGCGAAGATATCTGACATACCCCGGCCCCTTATTTGAACTTAAAAACAATCAAAGCTTTCTATTCGCTTTACTACTTCTATTTCCTCCTTTTATATTATATTTCATATAATTAATTCGATTGCAACCAAAAATAAAAACAACTTGACAGAAACCTGAAAATGATAAAAAATAGAGGAGCGGGTGAGGGGATTTTTTGGGCTTTTTTGAACCCGGCAAAGGACACTCGAAATTTTTTTTGTTCATTATTGTGAATGTTTGAACATGCGAAATTTTCTAATCGTTTTGCCTATAGCTAATATTCTAACATCAAGACCGGCACTACTTATCTGGAAGGGGGCGAAAGAAAAGATGCATGATTATGCGACAAGAGTGGTTTTCCGCTATATGCTTCTTTTCGTTCTTCTTTACGGTGTTTATGTCGTTATGCATGGTCATATATCTCCAGGCGGCGGTTTTTCAGGCGGGATGATTATCGGCCTGGGGCTGCTGCTCTACATCCTGATCTTCGGCCAACTATGGAATATGACTTTCCGCCGCATGATCCTGGACTCGGCAATTATTTTTGTCGGTATCGGGGGTATCCTCGAAGTGTTAAAGTTCATTATACCTTACGAACACGGTCCAATCGGCGTACCGGGAACCCTTTTCAGTGTTGGCATCATATCGGTGTCCAACTTTGGCATCGGCATCCTGGTCGCCAGCACTATCCTGGGTGTATACTACATGATCAGCGAGGAGGCTTAAATTTTGGACCTCGAACTTATTCTTCTTAACTTCCCTTATTTCGTTGCCATCATCTTATTTTCCATGGGCACCCTGATTGTTTTAACCCAGCCCAACCTGGTAAAAAAAGTTATTGGCATCAACATTATGGAAACATCTATCTTTCTGTTCTTTATTGCCGTCGGCAATATGCACGGAGGGGTCCCTCCCATTTACGATCCGCAATTCCCGGATGCTCTTTACGTCAACCCGCTTCCTTCAGTCCTGATGTTAACCGGTATTGTCGTCAGCTTTAGCGTTACCGCTTTTGCGCTGGCCCTGATCGTAAAACTTTATATTTATTATGGAACAGTCTGCGCGCCAAATTTTATGAAACTAAAATAGAGGTGACCCCTTAAATGGACAGAGTCGATCTCGATACAATAAAAATGCTTCCTTTCTATTGCGTAATTATCCCACTGATTGCCTCTTTTTGCATGCCTGTCCTGGCAAGGTGGAAAAAGGAATATTGCGCTCCTTTTACCACCGCTGTTACGGCAGCGGTCTTTATTATAACCATTATAATCGGCAACCATGTTATCAAGGGCCGGGCGATCAGTTATGCAGTATCAGGATGGAGGCCGCCCTGGGGCATAGAAATTTTAGTTGACCCGCTCTCAGCTGTGATGATGATGCTGATTGCCGGCATATCCCTCTGCATAATGGTTTACAGTTTCGCAGCCGTTAAGTATGAACTGGAAAGAATTGTTTCAGGTTGGTACTATACCGCTTTTCTACTTTGCTTTTCAGGTATGATTGGGCTTGTGGTATCGAATGACCTTTTTAACATGTACGTGTTGATCGAAATTACCGGCATCAGCGCCTGTGCCCTGGTTGCTGCCAAGGGAACACGCCTTTCCACTGAAGCAGCCCTGAAGTACCTGCTGCTGGCCACGGTCGGTTCAGGTTTCATCCTTTTCGGAATCGGTTTTATCTACATGATTACCGGACACTTGAATATTACTTTCATTGCCATTGAACTGGCCCAGGTCAGGGACCAGTACCCGATTTTAATCTGGACAACCTTAAGTTTTTTTGTTGTCGGCTTTGGGGTCAAGGCCGCTCTTTTCCCCCTGCACCTGTGGCTTCCTGACGCCCACTCTTCAGCGCCCTCACCTTCAAGCGCCATATTGTCCAGCCTCGTGGTCAAGGTTTATATTATTGCTTTTGTAAAAATTCTCTTAATCGCCTTCGGGCTGGAAATATTCCATGAAACTTTTATCCGCCACCTGATCATTGTTCTCGCGGTAATTGCCATGCTGGCCGGTTCGTTTTTCGCCTTTGTCCAAATTGAATTAAAAAGACGCCTTGCTTACTCCACTGTGGCCCAGATTGGTTATGTTTTCCTCGGGATTGGCCTGGGCACGCCCTGGGGCCTGGCAGCAGGGATGCTGCATATAGTTGTCCATGCCTTTATGAAGACCTGCCTCTTCCTCTGCGCCGGGGCAATAGCTTACCAAACCGGCCGGAAAAAGGTCAATGAGTTTACCGGCCTCGGTTATTTAATGCCCTTCACGATGGGCGCTTTTACAATTTCAGCTTTCTCCATGGTCGGCATCCCGCTCTTCGGCGGGTTTATCAGTAAATACGGTCTTGCCCTGGGCAGCCTTGAAGCAGACCTGCCTCTTTTAATCCTGGTAATCATTTTAAGCGGGTTGTTAAATGCAACATATTACTTCCCGATGATTGGTCAGGCTTATTTTTCCCAGGATGGAGACAGTAATCATGGTGAACACGGCAGCAATGAAGCACAGAAGAAATTTAAGCGGGATGAGATTCCCCTCAGCATGTTAATACCAATAGTTGTTGTAGCGCTGGGTGTAATTTACCTTGGTATTTTCCCGGGCACCATCCTTAAATTTATTAACCAGACTGTAGCAGTACTGCTTTAAAATAACATTGGCCGGTAGGAGGTGATTGATGTGCTACAACGAGTGAAAGGCGACCCGATGGGTGCGTTTTTTATTTTCATTCTGCTGATGGCATTCTGGCTGCTTATATCGGCCAGTGCAGATTGGCAGCACATCCTGGTGGGGGCGATATTCAGTTCCATCCTGACTGTTTTTTGGAGCAACCTGAGTATTTCAGAGGAGTTTCAGACAGAATTCACTGTTAAACAGATATTCCTGTTAATTAAATATTTTATTATGCTCGCTTATGAAATTGTATCCGCCAATATCACCGTGGCAATGATTGTGCTCAACCCGCGCCTGCCGATATCTCCGGGCATGGTTATCATGCGCTGCGATCTGCAGCGCAGCCTGGTCAGGGTGCTCTATGTTAATTCAATTACCCTGTGCCCCGGGACGATTACGGTAGAGCTTGAAGACAACCTTTTGATAGTTCATGCTTTTACGAGAGCTTATGGCGAAGAGCAAGAAAATTCGCCCCAATATAAAAGGCTGCTAGAATTGGAAGGTGTTTATAAAAAATGATCGTAACCATACTTTACAGCCTGGTCGTCGGCCTGGTTATCATCTCTTTCGTTGCCATCGTACGGGCTTATTACGGACCCACAGTTCTTGACAGAATGGTGGCAATGAATGTTATTACCACTAACGTGGTAATCATCATTTTAATGTTCGCCTATATTGACCGCAGTTTCTACTATATTGATGTTGCCTTTGTTTTTGTAATCGGCGCTTTTATAGCCACTTTATGCATTTTGAAACTACTGCGGGAAGGACATATTATCTGATTAACGGCCAAAACAGGCCGTGAACCGGGGTGAATAAAATGGTACTCCAGTATATTGCTATCTTTTTTCTTTTCGGCGGATTCTTTTTTTTGCTCGTTGGCGTAATTGGGCTTTTAAGGCTGCCGGATGTTTATACCAGGATGCACGCAATGGGTAAGTGCGACACGCTTGGGGCAGGACTAATCGTAATCGCCCTAATGATATTGATTGGGGACATAACCAACATAACAAAATTGATTTTAATCGGGGTCATGATTGCCACCATTAACCCGATTATCACTCACCTGATTGCCAAAACAGCCTACAACAGGGGAACACCGATGGCTGAAGGAAGTTTTTTAATTAATGATTATGTTGCTTCCCAGCGGCGAAAGAGAAGAAGCCAGGTGGAAACAGTTAAGAAAGGAGATGAGAACAGCGAATGATCGATATTTTAATGTTTTTGCTGTTGATTGTTCTCATCGCTACTGCCGTTTCAATCTTTATCTTTGATGATCTGCTCTACATAGTGATAATTTTCGGTGCTTACAGCATGATTATGTCGCTAATCTGGCAGCAGCTTAACTCGCCTGACCTGGCCATTACCGAAGCCGCTATCGGTATCGGCCTGACAGTATTAATGGTTACGGTAGTAACTAAAGTAGGGAGGCGGCCGCAGTGAAAAATTATCCGCGTATATTATTTTTTATAATGTCCTTTATGCTTGTTTCAATGATTGCCTTCATGCTTATGCTCGCCGTTACTGAAATGCCTGTTTACGGTAACCCAAATAACCCAACCTTTAATGTTGTATGGCAGCGTTATGTCTATGAAGGCGTTCACGAAAGCGGAGGCACTAACCTGGTATCAAACGTCTTGCTCGATTACAGGGGGTATGACACCCTGATGGAATCAACGGTACTCTTTGTTACCGTTGTAGCAATTATGGTGGTCTGGGGAACCAGCACAACAGGACAGAAAGATAAAAAGTAGTAATTATAACGAAAACCTAACCGATGTAAATTAAGATGCTGACTTACCTTTGCAAGCCTCTGCTTTTTAGTCGGGCTAGCAAATGTATCTGTCAGCCTAAATAAGTACAAATAGCATAACTTAATAGCATGAATTAAAATTTTAGCTGTAGGGAGAGGACCGGCACGATGGATTACATTATCTACTTACCAGTGTTCCTGATACTCTTTCCCCTGGCTGGAGCGCTTCTGTCCAGCCTAATCCCTGAAGGCAAAGACAGGATCCGCAACCCATTTGTAGTATTTATCAGCCTGATCAGCGCTTTGGCCATGATAGTTGTTCTTTATAACTTCTATCACTTTGGAGGATGGGAGCTGCTCATTCACCAGATTGCTCCCGGTTTGGAAATAAAGCTGAGGATAGAGCCATTTGCAGCCCTGTTCGGTGGAACAGCAGCCATACTCTGGTTTTTTGCTGTCTTGTATTCAACAGGCTATATGGCCCATGAACATAACCGCCGCCGCTATTTTATTTTTTACCTGCTCTCGTTAAGCATGACTATGGGCATTGCTTTCTCGGCAAACCTGCTCACCCTTTATCTCTTCTACGAGTTCCTGACGATCTTCACTTACCCGCTGGTTATTCACGAAGGCAACAGGGATGCAAAAGCAGCAGGTATTAAGTACATTATTTACAGTTTTTTAGGCGCAGGCCTGATCCTGATCGGTTTAATCCTGACTTACGGCAATTTAGGAACCCTGGAGTTTGCCAGGGGCGGTGTAGTCGACCTGTCTACAGGTTCACAGCTCCAGTGGCAGATTGCTTTTGTCTGCTTTATTTTTGGTTTCGGAGTGAAAGCTGCGATTATGCCCCTGCATGCCTGGCTGCCTTCAGCAATGGCGGCGCCAACTCCTGTCAGCGCCCTGCTCCATGCTGTTGCTGTTGTTAAATCAGGCATTTTCGGTATCATCCGGGTCATGTATTCATTATTCGGCATTACTGCGTTAATCGGGCTTCAACTGGGGTTTTTTGTAGCGGGGCTGGTTTCTGTTACGATCCTGGTTGCTTCGATAATAGCCATGCAGCAGGATGTTTTAAAACGCAGACTTGCTTATTCTACAATCAGTCAGCTCGGCTATATTACCCTGGGTGCCGGCCTGTTTAACATGATCGGGCTGACCGGCGGTCTGCTGCACATCATCAACCACGCCCTTTTAAAAATTACTCTTTTCTTCTGTGCAGGAGCAATTATAACTGTCACCGGAAAAAAGAAGATCAGTGATTTAAACGGCCTGGGCAAACAAATGCCGCTGACTATGATTGCTTTTACCATTGCTGCAATCGGTATGATTGGCATCCCGCCGGTAAACGGTTTCATCTCCAAATGGTATTTAATACAGGGCAGCCTGGAAAGCGGGGCGCCGATTTTTGTAGCCGTCCTGATCGGCAGCGCCCTGTTAAACGCTGCTTACTTCCTGCCGATAGTCATTGCTGCATTCTTTAAAGAAGGCCAGTTTAAAAAAGAAAAGGGGCCTGAAGCGCCGCTTTCAATGTTAATTCCGATCTTGATCCTGGTTGCGGGCTGCCTGGTGCTGGGAACCAACCTGCAGCTAACAGTCCCCTACCTGCATGATATCGCTGAATACCTGTTCTTTTCAGGAGGTAATTAAAGATGCCCCAGGAAACTCTGTCCTACTTACCACTTATCGCTGTCCTCTTCCCCCTGCTCTCTTTTGCCATGATCATGTGCGCCCAGAATCAGGCCTGGTGGCGTAACAGCTGGTCAGTGATCGGCAGCGCCGGCTCGCTTACAGCAGTTGCCATGATGTATCAGCACCTCTCGCAGGGCCAGGCCTTAATATATAAAATTCCGATGATCGTCACCCCGTACAATTTATACTTTCGGGTTGATGAATTCGGTTTCCTGATTGCCCTGATTACTTCTTTCATCTGGTTAATGGCCACCATTTTCGCCCTGGATTACATGAATCATGAAAAAAACCGCGGCCGCTTTTTTGCCTTCTTTATGCTCACTTTGAGCGGCACAGTCGGTGTGCCCCTGGCGGGAGATTTACTAACCCTGCTGCTTTTTTTCGAAATTATGTCGCTGGCTTCCTACGTTTTAGTTGTGCATACCCAGACGGATGAAGCCTTCAGTGCCGGCAACCTTTACCTCTACCTCGGCGTTTTCGGCGGAATGTGCCTGTTAACCGGGATGGGGCTCTTTTACTATAATGCCGGTTCCCTTGATATAGCGCCCCAGGCTGCCTTACTGGAAGGTCTGGACAGCTATTACATTGCAGCAGCCCTGTTGATGATTTTAGGTTTTGGCATTAAAGCCGGTATGGTGCCGGTCCATATCTGGCTGCCCAGGGCTCACCCTGTTGCCCCTGCGCCGGCCAGCGCCCTGCTGTCAGGGTTGATGATTAAGGCAGGCGCCTACGGCATTATACGAATTGTGAGCATGATTTATACCCCAGAAAGCAGCACTATGGCCATGGATAACCTTTCTTCGGGCGTAACAGCCCTGTGGGCCCAGGTTTCGGAAGCAGGCTACATTATTATCTGGATCGGCATTGTAACCATGTTTTTCGGTGCCTGCATGGCCATCATCCAAAACAATATAAAGAAATTGCTGGCCTGCAGCAGTATCAGCCAGATTGGTTATATTATCATGGGTGCAGGGGTCGGAGCTTACATGGGTTATGATGGAGCTATGGGTATCGGTGGTGCTGCTTACCATATTTTTAACCATGCCTTCTTCAAATCAACCCTATTCCTTGCAGCAGGGGCAATTGTATACCTTACCGGCGAACTGGATATGCGCAAACTGGGTAATTTAAAGAAAACCATGCCTTTTACCACGATCGTAGTTTTAATAGCTTCACTGGGCATTGTCGGCATGCCCCTGTTTAACGGTTATGCCAGCAAAACTCTCCTCCATCACGCTATTGTCGATGCCTATGAATACAACAATGTCTACGCCCTTTATTTTGCAGAATGGATCTTTACCCTGACAAGCGCTGGCACGGTCTGTTATTTCCTGAAGTTCCTGTATTTAACCTTCTGGAGACCAGCACCGGAAGCGCCAGGCGAAATTAAAACCGAACCGCTGCTGATGAAAATCGGGATGGGTGCCCTGGCCGTCACCATGATTTTGATCGGCACCTCTCCCTATTTTGTTCTGCACAACCTGGTCGGGCCATCGCTTAATGCCTTTGTTTTAGATTCCTACCTGGTGCAATACTTCTTGGATATTAACCTTTTCTACCTGGCAGATCTAAGCGCAGTTGCGTTGGCCCTGGTCCTTGGCGCTGTTCTGTTCTACCTGGCCCGTCGGACCAATGTATTTAACCTGCAGATCCCTTACTGGCTGGGCATCGAACACTACGGGGCGCTGGTTGGCAAACTGGCTGTATTCACGTGGGGAGTTCTTACCCTGCCCTTTATCGGCATACAAAACCTGTTTGGAACGATAACCCAGTTACTTTATAAGCGGGTCTTTTTATTCCTGCAGAATGTCGATTACAAACCCGGTGAATCGGCTATTTTCAGATCGATAAATATCAGTAACATTGAATTTGATATGGTCCTGGTACTGGTTGCTTTAAGCCTAATCCTGGCTGTAGCCTTTTACCTGCGTTTTGGGTTAACACTGTTTGGGCTATAACAAGTAGTATTTTTCAAGAAGGGTTGTATCTGCTCAACAATATACTTAATTGACTCGCTTGCTGAAGTAAGCTATGCTTACTTCAGTTTCCTTTTCGACATAATATTTAAATGGCCGGCGGAATTTAATCCGCCGGCCATTTTATCGCTCCGGATGTTTTATTGTAACAGTTGCTGTAAAGTATAACTTAACTTGCTGCTTATGATGCTACTATTCCCGGTGCTTTGTAAACTTCCGGCTCGATCACAATAATACCTAATTACTTATCTTCAGCCATAGGCACAGGAACAACTTTAGCCTTTCCAAATTGCAACCTTGCTGTCATGCTGTCGATATAAGGCACAAAAGCATTCATAATCAGGATTGAGTATGCTACACCTTCAGTAATCAGGAAACCAACCCTGAATAGGACAACAAGTATTCCGATGCATATTCCAAATACTATTTTACCTTTATCGGTAAAGGGACTGGTAACCCAGTCGGTTGCCATAAAGAGTGCGCCGATCATCAAACCGCCTGTAACAAGGTGCAGAACTGGATTTTCACCAGTAACCAGGGTCAGGACAGCAACAGTCCCGATTATTGATACCGGTATTCTCCAACCAATGTGGCCCCTGTAGAAAAGGTACGCTCCTCCAATTAACAGGGCAAGCGGTGATACTTCTGATAAAGCTCCTCCCGGGAATGCAACAAAGAGCTGTGCTACAGAGGGCATTTCCATGCCTGCCCTCATCATGGCCAGGGGAGTCGCCTGGGTGATGGTATCCATTGGCCCAAGATTAAAGGCCAGTGGTTGAAACCACATGTTTACA
>SKOR01000117.1 GCA_007119965.1 Syntrophomonadaceae bacterium | reverse complement strand
TGGATAATTCACGTGAGCACCCGATTGCAGTTATCTCGGCCGACCTCGATGGACTGAAGTTGATTAACGACACCCTGGGCCATAGTGAGGGGGACAAATACCTGAAAACCGGGGCGGAACTCTTAAAAGGAGCCCTGCGAACTTCAGACATCCTGGCCCGGGTCGGTGGAGATGAATTTGCGGTCGTTTTACCTGACACCACACTGGAGGTGGCCCAGAGGATGGTTGAAAGAATGCGTCATCAGATTGAAGAATACAACCGGCAAAAAACCTCTGGTCCGCCTGTAAGCATGTCGATCGGTTTGGCGGTCAGTGAGTCAGGCGAGCACTCCCTTGAAGAGACCTATAATAAAGCTGATGCCGCCATGTATGAAGATAAAAAACAGCGCTGTGAGAAGTAACACAAATTAACGGAAACACCTTATCAATACCGGCTGGCAGGCACCCGTTAACCTGATATCCACAGAATAATGATTAACAGGGCTATCCAGCCCTCTGCATTAGGTATCCCTCCTGCTGACTGCCACGACGAAAAGTTGGACGGTTCAGGCTGCCCCCGCGGGTTTAAAGATAAAGCCCCCCTGCCGGCCCGCATCTTTGCCTTGGTCGATGTTTACGATGCCCTGACCAGGGAAAACAGGCGCTGCGATAAACGGGTCATGCCCTGGCGGCTGTCGATTCCGCTAGAATCCAGGGAGGCCACATCCGCTACCAGGGGGTGACATTCTTCAGGCCAATTCGCTAATTCATCCTCAATGCCACCTATGCGCCGTGTTCATGAGCCAGGGGGACACATTACGGTCAGGGGTCATTCGACCGGTTTAGGTGCGATGCGAATGATTGAAACGCTTTGGCCTTCGACAGCAGCATAGACGGCCCCATCATGATAACCGACGGTAACGTCGCGGATGCGCCAGCCTTCATCTTCAAGCAACGGGTCAAGTTCCTCAAGGCCATCACCGGTGACCCGGAAGTGGGCCAGGTATTGACTGGCCAGGCCACCGACAAAGAGGTCACCCTGCCAGTCTGCAAACCCTTCTGCATCATAAAAGGTCATACCGGCAGGTGGGAACCCGCCGCTGCCGCATTCCCAGTAATGCACCGGATTGATCGTGTCATCGTGATCTTCAGGCAGGACTCCGATATCCTGCCCGGTGGCATAGGTGCAACCATAGGTAGCGATCGGCCAACCATAGTTGTTGCCCCCGTGGATGATATTAATCTCATCACCGTCACGCTCTCCATGCTCGCTCTGCCAAATCTCTCCGGTTTCCGGGTGTATGGCCATGCCCTGTGAGTTGCGGTGACCGTATGTGTAAATTTCATCAAGGACATTAGCGTCATCGACAAATGGATTATCCGCAGGGATCGTGCCATCACGGTGGAGCCGAATGGTAGTACCCAGAACATTTGCCGTATCCTGTGATACATGATTATCAAAGTTCTTATCTCCGCGATCACCGATAGTCATGTATAGATAGTCATCTTGTATGACCACCCTGGATCCGTAATGGGACGTACCGCCCAGGAAAGGTTCGGCGACATACAGCACGTCCAGTTCGCTTAATTCCAGCTCGTCTAAGGCCAGCTGCGCGCGGGCCAGGTGGGTTGCCGATTCCCCCGCTTCATTCATATCAGAATATGTCAGGTAGACGAAGCTGTCTTCGTCAAAGTCGGGCGAGACCGTTACATCGAGCAAACCGCCCTGTCCACTTGACACAACCTGGGGAGCACCGCCAATCTCTGAAACTTCGAGCGTATCAGTATCGATGAGGAAGATCGCGCCTGAATTTTCGTTGGCCAGTAACTTTGAAGTGCCCGGCAAGAAATCAATGGCCCAGATAAGGCCCAGGTCTTCGGCGACTACCTCAAGCACAGGCTCTACCTCACTGACCGGTTGGGCAATTGGTGTGTCAACACGTTCTTTTTCGTCAGCAAATCTGCCCTGCTGCACCATATAAGCTGTTAAGCCTAGCACTATTATGACAACGATAGAAGTAAGTAAAAGCGTTCTTCTTGTCATTGTTTACCACCTTCAATTAAATGAATAGTTAACATATTCATATTTTATCATTTGCTATATTTTATGTCGATCAGTAAAGCTATAGATAAGCCCCTTCTAAAATAACTTGTTACAGGAATGTTATTTATGCTCAGTATACCGCAAGGCCGCTTAACCTTCGGCCCCATGGGAATAGTCGGCGTTATCCGGCCAGCCGGCGCAGCCACCATTCAAAACTGTAACGTCCATCTCTTTTATCCCAGGCAACAATTACGAAATAGAAGAGCACGATGAAAGCAAGAACTACAAGCAGGGAATAAGCTGTAGGCAAAATGTATCCATAATACTGCCACCTGTACAATTCGCGCAGGTAATAGGAATAAGCAATAAGCGCCCAGAGAAACAGCGCATGGTGCACCACATAAGCAGTAAGGGCATAGCGGCTGTAGCGGCGGCAGAATACCAGGAATAGATTATCCTGCTTTTCTCCCTCCCTTAAATCAAAGAGACGGAAAAAGAAGATAAAGAGGACAACATTGATGCCCAGCGCCAGCAAGATATACGAAGTTGATGCGGGATAAAAAGTAAAGGGCGAAATATACCCTGCAGCTATTCCGGTTACGACTGAAGCAGATGAAAGAAATATCATGACGAGTGAAACTATTATCAGGCCGATGCCTGCGGGCAGTAGAGCTTTCGGCAGGCGAAGCATCTCATTCCCGAAGCAGGCTCTGCCTACCAGGTATCCGGCAAGCGGAAATACCAGCCATGGCAGCAGGGGAAAGTAGGCGTTGGCGAAAAAGCCCATCAGCATGCCGGGCATTTCGAATGAAGGAACATATTCGCCCCACCTGTTCCAGTGGCTGTGAAAGTCGGTGTAAATTCTAACTAACGGGCTGATGATAAGAATAAAGAGGATTATTGAAATTATACTTTTCGAGCTTAAATTTCTTAAGGGGAAAAGAATTAGCAGCGAAGCGCCGATAAAGGTCAGGATATCCCATGAAAATACTTCTTCGGGCATCCAGACGAAGATCAAAAAGAGCAGGCCGAAAAAAAATATGGCCATCCCCCGGCGCAGGTTCCTGTCGGCGATCAACCCGGGTTCTACACCCCGGTCTTCCTGGCTTTTTACAGATACAAAAAGGCTCATACCGACGAGAAAAGTAAACAGCGGGGCCGGAAAAGAGCCTATAAGTTCGCTGAACTGGTAAAGCGTTGTATGGCTGTCATAGTAACCGGAAAGCCATTCTAAAATATGCACCTGGATCATACCGATAATTGCCAAAGCGCGCAGGATATCTATAGAGTTATATCTTGCTATTGTAATCGCCTCTCTTCATTTAATTATTAAAAACACAAACCTAAAAAGCAGGATAATTATGACATGAAAACATATTGGACGCCAAGACGTAAATGTATTCTTCTTCAGTATCCGGGATACCTTCTCCGTAAAAGATAAACAGTATCCCCTCTTCAACAAATGGCCGGTGAAGGCAAGACTGCCCAGCCCCAGAAGTCATCAATATGGCAATCATGCTGTGATTGCTACGTAAAAATTACTACTTTGAGCAAAACAAGACTAATTGATGCCAATATTATTCTACGTTTTTTAACCAGTGACGGCCCTGAAAAAGCAGCACAGAGGTGCGCTGCCTGGCTAGAGGAAAGATCTTCTTACGACCGGAATTTTGAACGGTTGGATAAGATTAAACGAGTTTTGCCAGGTTGATATTAAAGGTGCAGATATTGGCTGAATGAGCGGTTGACAGTTTTAACAGGGCGTTGCTATACTAGAATAGCTAAACTGCTATTTTACCAGGCGGCGCGGGCTGCGCCGCCGATATCTCCTGTAACCGGAATCCAAACCACATCCCCGAGGAGGGCCGGTATTATGACCATACATAAGAACTTCATTGACGGAAGCTGGATCGAAAGCGGCAGTGAGGCTAATAACATTAACCCGTCGGACATCAGCGACGTCGTCGGAGTCTACAGCCTCGCGAACACCGAACAGACAAAACAGGCGGTAGCGGCGGCCAAGGAAGCATTTAAGAGCTGGCAGCATTCGACGCCGCAGCAGCGCTTCGACGTGCTCGACTTCGTTGGCTCGGAAATTCTTGCCCGCAGGGAGGAGTTCGGCCGCCTGCTCTCCCGCGAGGAGGGCAAGGTTCTTGCTGAAGGCACTGGTGAGGCGACACGGGCCGGTCAGCTTTTTAAGTTCTACGCCGGCGAGGCACTTAGGATCGACGGCGACTTCGTTTCGTCGATACGTCCCGGGGTCGAAGTCGAGGTTATGCGTGAACCGCTCGGCGTAATCGGCGTCATTACACCCTGGAATTTCCCGATTGCTATCCCGGCCTGGAAGATTGCGCCGGCGCTTGCTTACGGGAACTGCGTCGTTTTCAAGCCGGCCAACCTTGTGCCCGGCTGCGCCTGGGCACTCGCCGAGATTTTGTCACGCTCCGGCTTACCGGAAGGCGTCTTCAACCTGGTGATGGGCCGCGGTTCAGAGACAGGGCAGACCATTTTAGAACATCCAGACGTTACCGCCGTGACCTTTACAGGGTCGATCGAGACCGGCCGGCAGGTAGCTTCAGCCTGTGCCGCGCGCGGTGCAAAGTTCCAGCTCGAGATGGGCGGCAAGAATCCGCTCGTCGTGCTTGACGACGCGGATCTCAAAACTGCAGTGGAATGCGCTGTCAACGGCGCGTTTTTCTCTACCGGCCAACGCTGCACCGCTTCCTCCCGGCTGATCGTCACCCGGGGCATTTATGACAGGTTCGTCGATGCGGTGACAGAACGCATAAAAGACCTTGTGGTCGACAATGCCCTGAAGGAAGGCACCCATATCGGCCCGGTTGTCGATCAAGCGCAGTTCGATCAGGACCTCGACTACCTGCGCATTGGCCAGGAAGAAGGTGCCCACCTCGCCTACGGCGGCAAGCGGCTAAGCCGCGATACCGAGGGATTCTACCTTGAACCCGCGCTGTTCACCGGGGTGGATAACTCCATGCGTATCGCGCGCGAGGAAATCTTCGGTCCGGTAGCCGCGGTTATCCGGGCGAAAGACTACGAGGAGGCGCTGGCAATTGCTAACGACACAGATTTCGGCCTTTCATCGGGAATCTGCACGACTTCGCTGAAATACGCTTCGCACTTCAAGCGCAATTCCGACACCGGCCTGGTCATGGTCAACCTGCCGACCGCAGGCGTCGACTACCATGTGCCGTTCGGCGGCCGAAAGGGATCGAGCTACGGCCCGCGGGAGCAGGGCCGCTACGCTATCGAATTCTACACAACGGTCAAGACCGCCTACACCCGCCCGCTATAACCGCATGATAAAAGCCTCCAGGGATGCGATTGTATATATCCCTTCACAAACAGGGGCGGGTCTCAACTCGAGATTCGCCCTCTTCACTTCTGATTAACCGCCAGGCTGCGGTTGATATAACGCGATGGGAAAAGCAAATAATATGGGCAGGTCTTGGACTGTCAGGAGATCCCTCCAATTCCTTTTTTATGCTTGCGCTTTACCCCCTGCCATAAAAGGACAAGGATTCCCATGAAGATGAGGACTGCGGCAAATACCTGGGCCAGGCTGAAGCTATAGAGAAATGGTGGGCTGACTCTGAAAAATTCCACTATAAACCGGTAGGCACTGTGCAAAATGACAAACCAGATAAAGACAGCCCCGGGGAACAGGCCGGAATATTTTATGCGTTGAAGGATGAAGAATACTGCCAGTGAAAATATGGTGGCATAGATCTGGGTGGGATGCCTGGCCAGGGTGTCCAGGGCAGGGTAAACTACGCCCCAGGGCAGATCGGTGGGATGACCGTAACAGCAGGCGTTTAAAAAACAGCCGATACGCCCCACGGCATAAGTCAAGGCCATGTAAGGGGCCATCAGGTTGAGCAACTTCAGGTAGGGAAAGCGGCGCCACAAGCAGTAGAGGGCGATACCCAAAAGAACCATGATCAGGCCACCGTGAAAGGTTAGCCCACCTCGCCAGAAGGCAAGCATATCCCACCAGGGCCGGTGGGCATAGAGATCAAGGTGAACGAGCACAAAACCCAGGCGGGCCCCGATTATAGCCAGGAAGAGGGACAGGATCGTCAGTTCCCAAAAATGACTGGCCAATCTTTCCAGGTAAGGCTCTTCATTTTTCCGGGCCGGGATTTCCCGGTACAGGACAAAATAAACCAGGACCAGGGCGCTGAGGACCATAAAGATGATGTAGGTGCGTATCGTGATATCCCCGATAATTATGTACGGCATCATGGGACGCTCACCTCTTTACAGGCGCTTGTTAATTTCATACAGGCCTGCAGTTTTTTTCGGATAGTGAAAGCATCTATCTTTCCGATACTTCTGCCTGCAGGATCAGAATGTTTGAAACCCGGCCATGGGAAAGGCCCTCTTCATCTTCGGGCAAATACCCGTAAATGTTAAAGGAAAATTCTGCCGGCTCTGTGGGGGTTATTCGAAACCAGATTACCCGGATCGTGTCTTCTCCAAAGTCAGCCCCTTCCGGCGGGCCGAAATCAATTGAAAACCGGCCGTTTTCCTCTTCTACTTCGGCTTTAATCATATCTGCAGGGATTTCTTCCAGATCATACCACTGTTCTTCCCATGGATTGAGCCATTCCAGCTCCAGGTGAGCAGGGATACCGCTGCCCCTGTATCTTACGCCTTCCATTTCAATTTCCGAGGTGGCACTTATCGGCAAAAGATAGCTTTCTTCAGGATGCCACTCTACCCTCAGGGTATCTTCGTCTGCCAGCTCCACTTCTGTTCCTTCAGGATCTCTCGGAATTCCCTCAAAGCCTCTTACCTCTTCAGGGATACCCCAGCTCATGGTGAGATGCTGCTGAGGCAGCTCCTCCCGGCAGCCTGAAAAAGTAATGGCTGCTATGATAGAGACAAGAATAAAGATTGCTTGCATTTTCTTACTCATGCTTCGAACCTCCCTTCAGTTTTTCAGGCCGTGGACAGGGCCGCCTTATAAGACGGGGAAGGGATCATAAAGTGACGCGATTAGAAGTTTCAGTGAAAGTGTCTATTTCTGAAGATTTTGCAGCGTTTCAGCGCTATGTAACAACAGCAGAATCCCCGGTGATCGAGGAGTTTCCGGTTTTAATTAATGCTAAATCCTTTAAACTCAACAGTGGGTTCTTCCCATGTTTCATCGATCTTTTCAACCCTGGCCGCGGCAGGACCTTTTTTACACCACCGGATATAGTCTCTTAATATTTCTTCTTCGCCTTCTACAACCGTCTCCACTGTTCCATCCGGCATGTTTTTTATCCAACCCGATAAGCCCAGTTCACGAGCTACATCCTGGGCTGAAGACCTGTAATAAACTCCCTGGACTCTGCCATAGATTTTCAGGTGCAGTCGCTTCATACAATAATGCTCCTTTATTTCTCAACCAATCTCAACCAATTTCTCTATAGTATCATGGGGTCAGGTCTTGA
>SKOR01000113.1 GCA_007119965.1 Syntrophomonadaceae bacterium | reverse complement strand
GGCTGAAGTTGAACTGCAGCCGCTACCTGCGACAGAACCCGCAAATGACGGCGCTAACTGAACCGCCTGCTTTTCCGCCTGTATGCCTGGGCAAAGCCTTTATGCTTGCCTTTGGCCAGCCCTTATTTCCAGCCTGAACTTAGGTTCACAGGCAGCTGAGACAAAATATAAAAGCTAACAAGGAAGGCGACCCAATGAAAGTAATAAAAACAACCTGCCCGCTTGACTGCTGGGACCAGTGCGCTTTGCTGGTCAAAGAAAGGGGCGGGGAAGTTACAGCAATCGGACCGGATCCCGCCCAGCCTGTGACAGGCAGGACCATCTGCAGCAAGGGCAGGGATCACCTGCAGCGCCTTAATCACCCCGACCGGCTGCTCTATCCCCTGCTTAAGAGCGGGGGTTCTTTCAGGCGGGTCAGCTGGGAACAGGCCCTCGGGGTTATGGCCGAAAAGATCAGCGGCGCGCTGAAAAAATTCGGTCCGCTGTCCCTGCTGCATTTTTATGACGGCGGTTATACAGGGGTCCTGAAAAATATCGAATCTCGTTTTTTTAGCGCTCTCGGCGGATCTACCCTGCACAGGGGAAGCCTCTGCTGGGGCGCCGGCCTGGCGGCACAGCAACATGATTTCGGTGCCGTGCTCAGCCACCCGTATGAGGATTTAGCAAACGCCGGCCTGATTATTCTTTGGGGGCGAAACCCCGCCCATACTTCAATCCACCTGCTGCCCTATATCCGCCGGGCCAGGGAAAAAGGGGCCCGGGTTGTCCTGATCGACCCCGTGCGTACGGCTACGGCTGAATACTGCGATCAGTATATCAGGGTGAAGCCGGCCAGTGATGGCGCCCTTGCTTTAGGTATGGCCCGGGTTATGATCCGGAAAAACCTGTTTGACAGGCATTTTGTTGAGCAGCATAGCAGCGGCTTTAACCGCTTCAAGGCTGCATGTGAGCAGCTTACAACTGAACAGGTATCCGGGCTGACCGGCCTCCCAACGGAATTAATCGAACGGTTCGCTGTAGAGTATGCCAGGTGCAAGCCTGCGGCAATCTTGATCGGGATAGGCCTGCAGCGTCACAGCAACGGCGGCAATACGGTGCGGGCAATCGATGCCCTGGCCGCCCTGGGCGGCAATATCGGCAAGCCCGGCGGTGGAGCCAGCTATGCCAATTTCCGGGTCTCCCGTTACATTGACCATGCTTATCTAGGGGGCAGCGACTTAAACCCGGTACGCCGCTATTATCCTAAACCGCAGCTTGCCGCCGCTCTGGAAGAATTTGAAGAACCGCCGGTTAAATTCCTTTACATCAGCAGGGCCAATCCCCTTGTGCAGGTTGGCGACAGCAGGCGCCTGTCCCGGGCGTTTGAAAAAGTGCCCTTTATCGTTACCGCCGATCATTTTATGACTGATACAGCTGCGGCTTCCGACCTGGTCCTGCCTGCTACAACATTTCTTGAAGAGGAAGATCTGTACTACAATTCTATGGGACACCAATACATTAATTACAGCTACCGGGCGATAGCGCCGTCCGGAGAATGCCGCCCTGAATATGAATACCTGAAAGATTTGGCAGATTTATTAGGTGCAGATGGTTTTCCCCGGCGGGGCCCTGAAGAAATCCTGGCCCGTGCGATTAAGCCGCTGACCGATGCCGCGGAGATAACCCTGCAGGATATAAGGGAAGAGGCCCCGTTTTTGCTGGCCGGATTTAATGAAATCCCCTGGGCCGACGGAGTTTTTAATACAGCAGACCGTAAATTTAATTTTTATTCCCGGGGAGCTGAAAGTGAAGGCGGGGACGGGGTAGCCCTTTACCGTCAGCCCCGGGAGCTGAGCGATCAAAAGCTCCGGCAGGAAGGTTTCATATACTGGTTCGTAACCCCGCACCCACGGGACTCAATTCACTCCATTCACCGCCTCCCCGTTGAAGAACAGGGTCCGGAGGCCTATATTCACCCCCGGACAGCCGAAAAAGAAGGCCTCTCAGGAGGGGAGCAGGTTCTGATTACATCCGCGAGGGGCAGTATTGCAGCCAAAGCTTTAATCAGTAAGAGGGTCGGCCCTGATATGGTTATGGTTTACCAGGGCTGGTGGCACTCGTCAGGGGCGGCGGTAAACAAATTAACCTCTGACCGCCTGACCGACCTGGGTAATCAGGCTGCATACTACGACTGCCTCTGCCGCATCGAGAAAGCTTAAATCCACCAGGTATAATTTGCAATATAATTTCTAACTTCCCTCCGCCAACTTCCGATCAGCGCCGGACTTTTTACTGCGGCTGCATGTGCAGAAACAGAAAGGCTGAATAAGAGGCCGGGACTATTTATGACCTGCATGTTTTCAGTTTTGCCCAATCTATGTTTTGTGTTAATATTATGGGTAGGGAGCTTACCGCAGCTGCAGCAGATAATTATTGCCCTTCGTCCCTGCCTGTTCTTCACAGTTAAGTTGTTCAATCTTATAGTTGAGCGGTAAGATAACAAAGGGGTTCAGTTAATCAAATCCGGAGCGGTTTTTCAGCCGATCTCCAAGGCGATTCCGGAATTGTGCCTAAAAGAAAGGTTTGTTCACTCTGTATTTAATAGTGTTGATCGCATTGGGGTTGTTATTGGCCTGGTTTATATACCGCAGGCAGCTGCAAAACCTGATCAGGCCTATAAAATACTACGCTGATATATCCGGTTCGCCCAATTACGTTGCCGGCAGCACCAGCGGGTCCCCTTTAAGTGAACTGGGCAGCCACTGCGGCTTCAAGAGTGTAGCCGACAGCAAAATGGCCGGCTGCAGTGCCCTGTTTGCTGCAGTAACCTCATTCGGGGCAGGGCGCATCTACGATTTTGGCGCCTGTCTCTATGACGGCCAGGGCCGAAAATATTTTAAAACCACAGATTCGAGACAGGTCCATCTCAGACCAAACCTGATAGAAGAACAGTCCGGTGACGGCTGCTATCTGATGAACAGCAGGCTATATTTTTTGCAGCACAACCTGGCTCTGTGGGAAACAGAATGGGAAGTTCAGTCGGGTGAAGCAAGAGTCAAGCCTGCCTGCAGGCTTTTACCGGTCCAGGGGCGTGACCTGGAGAACCCCTATCCGCACTCCAACGGTTTTACCTTTTTCAGGGAGACAAACCGGGGGCTGCAGTTTTCCAATTACCACCGCGTGCCCGGCCAAAAGCTCCATGCTTTTTTCCTGCCTGAGAATGGCGGCAGTTCCGGAAAAAAAGAACTTCAGGGCGGCTGGATTGATCTGAAAGCAGGCGAAAAACGAAGCTGGTCAGTGGTAATTTCTTTTTCAGCCGACAGTGCGAACAGAACGGTAGTGCGGGCGGAACGGGCCCTTCGTAACCTGGAAGGCCTTAAAAAAGCTGCTGAAGAGCGTTGGGACAAGTTTGAAAAAGCTTTGCCGGTGCCGTACCAGGAAAAGAGCGAACAGGCCAGGGCTACCTTGAAGCTGGCCGCCTGGGCCCTGGAAAACAGCCTCTACAAACCGCGGAAGAAGATGCGCCGCCTGGGATCCGTGCCGGCTAAAGTGTACTTTCCCTTTATCTGGGGCTGGGATACGCCTCAGCACGTGATCGGTTTAAGCGAGTGGAGCCCAAAAAAAGCGGGCGATATCCTGCTGACCCAGCTCGACGGAAATTATTATGCGCCGCGCGAGGCCAGGTTTAAATTAAAAATCAAGGGGATTACCTTTCTAGCGGGAGCGCAGCGCAACCTGATTCCGAGCAAACTTGATGATTCCCTGCGCGGGGTTTTAGACTTTTATTCCCAACCGCCCCTGCAGTCATGGGCGGCAGTGCGTGTATATGAGCGGCTGCGAAACCCTGAGCAGAAGGCGGTTTTTCTGGGTGAAGTGCTTCCCCCCCTGCTTGAAAACCTGCGGTGGTGGGAAGAGAACAGAAAGCTGCGCAATGGGTTTTTTTCTTATATAAACGGTCTTGAATCCGGCCTGGATGACAGCCCTCGTTTTTATCCGCCCAGTTTTCTGCCCAGCTTTATCATCGGCGTGATTCCCAGGTTTTTTTGCGCGGTTGATTTAAACTGCTGGCTGTACCAGTCTTATACCAATGCGGCTTACCTCACCGAAGAGGCAGGCCGCACAGAAGAAGCGGCCCGGTATCGAACCCGGGGCCGCGAGTTGAAAAAAAGAATTGATCAGGAGCTGTGGTCTGAAGAACACCAGGCCTGGCTTGACAGGCGCAATGGAAAATATATCGAAGTGTTTACGCCATCTGCCTGGTGGCCTGCTTTTGTCGGCGCTGTTTCGGATTCAAAAAAGGCCAGGGCCGTAATTGAAAAATATCTTTTGAACCCGGATAAATTCTGGGGCAGATACGGCATTCCCAGCGTCGCTTTCGACGATCCATCCTATAACGGGATTAAAGACGGCTATTACTGGCGCGGGCAGATCTGGATGATTAACAACTACTCTGCCCTGGAAGTGCTTTACCGCTACGGCTACGAAAAAGAAGCGGAACTGCTGCATAACAGGGTCTTAGAGACGCTATACCGTTCCGGGGGCCTGTATGAAACCTACAATGCAGTAAGCGGTGCGATTGGCTGGAGCTCCCGCGGACCGGGAGATCCGGCCGTAATGCAGTTTGGTATGACTTCAGGCTGGGCAACGCAGGTCGTATTTTACCGTTACCAGCATTTTCGTTATATATTTCCCGATACGAAGGAACTAAGCGGCCATATTCAATGGGCTGCACCTCCTGACCGGGAACCGGTACTGTCGCCACCCAGTGTCGAAACAGAGCCCGGCCAGGCTGTCCTGATGGTGGATGTGCCCAGGGAGCATGTTTATAACATCCCAAAACTGTTTTTGGAAAGCAGCGACGGACGGCCCCTTTTGGAATCGACCCTTCTGAAGCTGAGCTTTGAAGACGTTGTCGGGTTTTCCGGGCAGGCCGCTGTGATCAATTTTACCTGGAAAGGTGAAAAATTTGAGCTCAGGCCGGGCAGGAGTTACCAGCTGAAACCTTTTGCTCGATCCGGCAAGCTGAGCTATGCCTGAAATTATCTGTGCTGATTTTACGCTTAATGATCTGGTAAAAAAGCAATTGTTGCAGGAGGTTACAAATTGTTAATAGGATTGCTTACTCGCGGCTTGATCGTAATGATTTTCATATCAGGTTCGCTCGTGATTAGTTATTCAATAACCCGCTTAATCGCTTACCTTATACCTTACCCCCAGATAAGTGAGATCTTTCTCTGGTCAGGGGCGGTTGTCCTGTCTGCGATAATGTTGATGGGAGTGGCGTATTCCTATGTCTACCAGGGTTTCGGAGCGCAGGCTGATATAACCCGCCGCGGACCGTCAGCAGGCAATAAAGTGGTTTTAACTTTCGATGACGGGCCGAGCAGGGATTATACCCCCGAAATTCTTAAAATACTTGCCGAAAAAGGGGTTTATGCAACATTTTTCCTGGTCGGTAAACATGTTGAGCAGTATCCCGAAATTGCCAGGCAGATTGCTGAAGAGGGCCATGAGGTGGGAAATCATACTTACGGGCATATTACCATACCAAACTCTTCGCCGCCCCAGCTTACCGCCCAGATAGTGCGGACAAACCTGATCATCCTGCAGCAGACCGGAACTTACCCGCTTTACTTAAGGCCGCCCAGGGGCCTGTATGATATGCGCATGCGCCGGATAGCCAAGCTGCTGGGTCAGGAACTCGTGCTCTGGAGCCTTTCCTCGCAGGACTGGCACCCGCGGGCGACCAGGGCCGGGGTGATCCGCAGGGTTATCGATCGGGCTACCGCCGGCGATATTATCCTATTTCATGACAGCGGTTCTCTTTTGAACAGTGAAGGTTCCAGCCGCCGCCCGACAATCGAAGCCTTAGGCCCGATTATTGACGGATTGAAAGAAAAAGGGCTGGAGGTCGTTAAACTGGAAGAAATTCTTGCCCTCCGCGATTAGCTGTTAATTTGCAGCATTTTACTATACAATGCAGCTGATGGTTGCCAGGAAAAAACTGCTCACAAGTAGGTGAAATATTTGCGCATCTTATCCATCGATCAGGTCAGGCCCGGCATGATTACCAAAAAACCGATCCTGGGTTTTTTGGGCCAGGTTTTACTGAATGCCGATGTGCCGATCAAGGAGAGGCATATCTACTACCTTAAACAGATGGGTATTAATGCAGTTTATGTTCACGATGAACGGCTCGGCGATGTGGGAGCCGATGACCTGATCAGCAGCGAGGTGCGTAGTGAAAGCCGCGCCCTGGTGGCGAAAATGATTAAAGATCTTGATGCGTCGGGAACCGGCAAAAAAGGAATTGCCATTAAAGATAAAGATATCCTCACCATTGTAACGAAAATAATCGGGGAATTAATTGATAACCGGGATGTGCTTTTTCAACTAAGGGATATCAGGGGCCATGACGGTTACCTGTTTGCGCATAGCGTTAATTGCTGTGTCATATCGACGATGATTGCCGTAAAAATGAATTATGATATTAAAGCCCTCAGGCAGCTTGCAGTCGGCGCTTTGCTCCACGATATCGGGTTGGTTGGTGTGCCCGGCATGATTTTAAAAAAGCCCGGTTTGCTTACTGATCAGGAGTACGACACTGTTAAGCAGCATCCCCGGTACGGTTATGAGATCTTCAGGACTTCAACCCTGTTTTCTGAACTGGCGGGAGATATTATCCACCAGCATCATGAACGCAGCCAGGGGCAGGGTTACCCTGCCGGGCTAAGGGACAGCAATATCTCCGGCCCGGCCCGCATCGTTGCGGTTGCCGACGTATACGATGCTCTGACTACAGATAAAAGTTATCGTGATGGTTATGCCGTGCATGAAGCAATTGAGATGCTCACATCGTGGGGCGGAGAGATGTTTGACCTGGAAGTGTTGAATGCTTTTTTGCAGAATACTGCGGCCTACCCGGTTGGTTCGCATGTTCTGCTGAGTAACGGGGAAAGCGGGGTAGTGATCAAAAACACGCCCGGTTTTTTATTGCGTCCGGTTATCCGCCTGCTCTGCAAGAAAGATCTGACCCCCCACCCTGCCCCGTACGATCTTGATCTGAAAAATGTCACTAACCTGACTATTGCCGGGGTTATTGACATAAATGAACCTGCCGCAGATTAAATAACCTTTTGGATCTGCTCAACTCACCTGCAGCTCTCCGGCAGTTGTAAACGAAGCAGCTCCTGACGCCTCCATTGCAGGCAGCGGAAGCGGCTGAACCACGGCTTTTTCCGGCAATTGCCACTGCTCCTTCGATCGGTAAGGAGCTGCATCGCTTTTAGTTGACCAAAAACCGGTTCCCTTTTGAAGAGCAAACGGGTACAGCCTTTTTTACAAGATATCCGGTTCGCTGTAATCTGATCCGCCGGTATCTACGGTAACAGTTTTAATAGTCTGTTTGTCAACCGGTTTATCGTGTTGGTCGCCGGGCACAGATACAATGCGGTCCACTTCGTCCATCCCTTCAATGACCCTGCCGAAAGCAGCATATTCGCCGTTCAGGTGAGGGGCGTCGGCAACGGTAATAAAGAATTG
>SKOR01000024.1 GCA_007119965.1 Syntrophomonadaceae bacterium | reverse complement strand
TCAGGATGGACCTTTTGGAACCGAGCGACAGGCAGACGGCGTGTCCTTATAAGGGCAGGGCTGCGCATTTTAATGTAAAGGTCGGAGATACAAACAGGAAGCACCTCGTGTGGACCTATAACGCTCCATCTCCCGAATCTGCCAGGATAAAAGATCTGCTCTGCTTCTATACGGAAAGGATAGAAGATTTTTACGTTGACGGACAGCTATTAAGTGAAGCTTCAGATTAACAGCACTATCCCCGTAATGTTTTCCTGAAGAATAAACATTTAACCCGGGGAAATCCTGTTTCCCCGGGGGACAGCTTCTAAAACCAGCTTCGCCTGCAATTTGAAATGCGGCTTCCTGTATGCCGGTCATGAAGTCAGATTCAGGGTTGCCCTGAATAGTTCTGTGGCGTATTATTCACGCAGGCAGCGGCCCTGCACAGGTCGTAAGCCTGTCCTTTTTCTCTAAACTTACCGCCAGGGATTCCCGGACAGCCTTTACGGCTTAACCTGGTGGTACGCCCACTCCAGCCACTGCATGGCTTTCTCCAGGTCTTCTTTCTCAACCGTTGCCCCGCACCAGAAGCGCAGGCCTCCCGGAGCATCTCGGTAAGAGGCAATATCAAGGGCGGCTTCCTCGGTTTCAAGCAGTTTAACCAGCTGCTTGAGCCGGTCGGGTTCCAGTTTAACGGTCAGACAGACACTGGTGTTGGAACGTATTTCCGGGTCGCCGGCCAGGAAGTTAATCCAGTCGTGTTTGGATACAAAACCTTCTATAACCTTCAGGTTGGCCTCACTGCGCCCGATCAGGCCTTTTAGGCCGCCTATGTTTTCCGCCCACTGCAGGGCATCCAGGTAGTCCTCGCAGCAGAGCATAGAAGGGGTATTTATCGTGGAGCCATCAAATATCTCCGCCATCAGCTTGCCGTTCTTTTTAAGGCGGAAAATTTTCGGCAGCGGCCAGGGCGGGTTGTAGTTTTCAAGGCGTTCAACCGCGCGGGGCGACAATATGAGCATGCCGTGGGCCGCTTCCCCGCCGAGGACTTTTTGCCACGAGAAAGTGGCGGCATCTATCTTTTCCCAGGGGATTTCCATGGCGAAAACCGCTGAGGTCGCATCGCAGAGAGTAAGGCCTTTCCGGTCGGCGGGAATGAAATCGCCGCCGGGGAATTTGACCCCGCTGGTAGTCCCATTCCAGGTAAAGACAACATCATGGTCGAAGCTGACCCCGGTGAGGTCCGGCATAAACCCGTAATCTCCTTTAAAAAGGTTTACGTTTTCAAGTTTAAGCTGCCTGGTAATGTCATCGGCCCAGGTTTTACCGAAAGCCTCAAAATAGATCACATCAACTGTCCTCTCGCCGAGCAGGTTCCACATGGCCATTTCGAAAGCTCCCGTATCTGAAGCAGGAACAATGCCGAGCAGGTAATCTTCGGGCAGTCCGAGAATGATTTTGGTTTTTTCAATCGCTTCCCTGAGGCGGGTTTTGCCAATACTGCTGCGATGTGAGCGGCCGAGAGGCGCTAGCCGCAGAGCCTGCAGGTTATAACCGGGGCGCTTGGCGCAGGGTCCGGAGGAGAAGTAAGGCCTGGCTGGTTTTTCTTGTGGTTTAGGGTGCATTTGGTCAATACCTCCATTTTGTAAGCATTTACATTCAAATAATATATTAGCAGGCCTGATAAGTAAACAGCATAATCTCATGTGTGGTATAATTCAAAGTAATAAATGATAATCTTTATCAACTGCATCTGCCGTGATACTTATTTTCCTGACTGGTAAAGATTCGAATTGATTGGGATTATCAGCCTGGGGAGGAGAAATAAATGCGAAAACTGGTTTATTTCCTGCTTTGTTTAACGGTCCTTATTGGCACTGCCGGTTGTGAGGCAGATGAGACGGAAAAAGAGGCTGTATCCCCTGCAGTCAATGTTGTCACCACAATCTATCCACTGGCCGATATTACAGAGCAACTGGGCGGCGAGCGGGTAAATGTCTCCTACCTTTTACCGGCAGGGGCCAGCCCCCATACATATGAGCCGACCGTGGAACAGGCCAAACTGGTTGAAAAAGCAGATTTCTTTGTCCACATCGGGGCAGGCCTGGACGATTGGGCGGTTAAACTGGCGGCTGCTGCGGAAACTGAACTGGCCCTGATTGACCTGTCAGGAGAAATCGATCTGATTGAGCCTGTCGATTATCAAATCCTGGAAGGCCCTGATAGTAAAGGCCACCCGTCTGATGATCATAGCACCTGTGATCATGATCACGGTTCCTGCGATCATGATCACGGCCCGGTAGACCCTCATTATTGGCTGGATCCCCTGATCGTGCGTGATTCTATCTGTCCGGCTATTTATGTCCAACTGCTTGCAGTTGATCCCGGCAGGGAAGATTTCTATGATCAAAAATACGATCAATACCGCCTGGAGTTAACTGCCCTGCACGAAGAGATCGAAGAGACGGTATCGGATTTTTCCCGCCGCGGTTTTATCGCTTTTCACTCGGCATGGCAGTATTTTGGACAGCGTTACGGCTTGGAAGAAGTTGCTGTTATTGCCGATTTTCCCGGCCAGGAGCCTTCTGCCGGCTGGGTTGCTGAACTGGTTGAACTGATTAAGGATGAGGATATGGGGGCAATTTTTGCCGAACCGCAATTTCCCACCGCCCTTGCCGATAGGATCGCTGAAGAGAGCGGCTCTGAAGTAAGGGTCTTAGACCCCCTGGGGGGAGAAGGTGTCCCCGGCCGAGAATCTTATCTTGATATAATGCGCTTTAACCTGGACTCCTTCAGGGAAGCGATGGAGTAACCTGCGGGGACAGTCAGGAGTTGATCCATGTGGAAAGGTTAATCAGGGCGGAAAACCTCGGTGTAACCCTGGGGGGAAGGTCAGTTCTTGAAGGAATCACCTTTTCAGCCGTGGAGGGTGAACTTACCGGAATTATCGGCCCAAACGGCGCCGGTAAAACTACCCTTTTACGGGCCATTCTCGGCCTGGTCAGGATTCGGGCAGGCAAGCTGGATGTATTAGGCGTTCCTTGTTCCAGGCTCAGAGAGGTTCGCCCAAAAATCGGCTACATGCCCCAGCGGCAGTCATTTGAAAAAAACTTCCCCCTTTCTGCCGCGGATGTGGTTGCTGTCGGCCTCCTCTCTCCTTCTGCAATGCTGCGCAGGATCGCCGATCAGGATCGGAGCATCGGAGCAGCGCTGCAGTCTGTGGGCATGGAAGAGTACACCAGGCGCCCTTTTAAGGATCTTTCGGGAGGGGAGCAGCAAAGAATATTGCTGGCCCGGTCCCTGGTGCGGCAGCCTGTTCTGCTGCTGCTCGACGAACCCAATGCCGGGCTTGATTTCCCGGCCCAGCAAAGTTTTGTAGAGCTTTTACAGAAGCTTAAACAAGAAAAAGGCCTGACGATTCTTTTAGTCTCTCATGACCTGGTTTCTGTTGCTTCGGCAGCCGATCAACTGGTTTGCATTAACCGGACTATGCACATTCACGGTCGTCCTGCAGAAGTTATGAACAGCCCTTACCTTGATCAGGCATACCGCTGCCAGTTCGATTTTCTAAGCATGAAAGAAAAAAGAGGTGCTGCCGGTGAGTGAAATCCTGGCTTACGGCTTTATGCAGAGAGCGCTCCTGGCCGCCCTGCTGGTCGGGATACTGTGCTCCACCATTTCTTTCTTTGTTGTTCTGAAGCGCCTTTCTTTTCTGGGCGCCGGAATATCACATACTGCCCTGGGGGGGATTTCCCTCGGTCTGGTAACCGGTACCGATCCGGTTCTGACGGGCAGCATTTTTGCCGTGGGGACGGCAATGAGCACAGGTTACATCAGCAGGATCGGTAAAATCAGTGAAGATACAGTAATCGGCATATTTTATGCTTCAGGCATGGCTCTGGGTATCACCCTGATCAGCACTTTTAAAGGATATTACCCCGAGCTGTTTGCCCTGCTTTTCGGTAATATCCTCTCCGTTTCGGCCGGTGACCTTATTTACATGGGCCTGGCCCTGGTTGTAATTCTTGTTTTTGTTGTGCTGTTTTTTAAAGAACTCCTGGCGATCTGTTTTGACGAAGAAATGGCTGAAGCGGCCGGTTTGCCGGTTGGGCCGCTGTACATGGCGTTATTGGCGGCTATGGGCCTGACGGTTATCGTTTCGATTCAACTGGTTGGGGTAGTCCTGGTGGCTGCCCTGATCGTTATCCCGGGTGCTGCTGCATACCGTCTGAGCAGTAACTATCGCGGTATGCTCGCCCTGTCCCTGGCGGTCGGTTTGACCGGCAGCTTCGGCGGCCTGCTTATATCCTACTATTACCCCGTTCCACCCGGGGCAGCAATTGTCCTGATCCTGGCTGCTATTTTCGCTGCTGCTATGGCAGTAAAACCCCTGCTGGAGAAGCGCGGGCCAGCTAAGGGTTAATTTGGAGGTTTGCTGATGAAAGAGATATATATTGAGACCGCAAAAGAAGGGCTGCAGCGGCAAGGTTACAAGCTGACAGGCCCCCGCCTGGCTATTATCAGGTACCTGGCCGGTGAAAAGGGGCACCCCGACATCAGGCAGATCTTCACCAGGATTCGATCTGAGCATCCCGGGATCGGGATAGCTACAGTCTACCGTACGGTAGATCTGCTCCTGGAATTGGGTTTCTTAAGGGCGATTACTATAAAAAAGAACCAGCTTCGCTACGAGGTGAATTGGCCCGGCGATCACCATCATCACCTGGTTTGTAAAGGTTGCGGCCGGGTAATCGAGTTTGGCAGCTGCAACTTTCAGCTGATCTCGAAAGAAATTGAAAAAGTTACCCGTTTTAGAATTGAGGAGCACATTCTGGAGGCATATGGTTTATGCCATGACTGTTTGCCCGGCAAACAACATTACTCTACGGAAAAGATGTAGTAATAAATCGGCTGGCCCCCGTAATGGATCTCTATCTCCAGGCCGGGGTATTCTTTCTCGATAGCTGCGGCCAGAGACGAGGCATCTTTACGGGAGATATCCTGGCCGTAAAATATTGTGATTATATCTTTTCCGGGGCCGGCTATAGCCCGGGCCAGTTCCAGTGCAGCCTGGTCCAAATTTTCAGCGGTGATGATAATGTCGTCCCCGGCCAGCCCCAGGTACTGCCCCTGTTTTACACTCGCCCCCTGAACTACTGCATTCCTGGTTGCATAAGTAACTAATCCGGTTTCCACACGTATTATGCTCTCCCGCATTTTTTCAATATTATCGGCAGTCGGCTGGTGGGGGTTGTGAGCAAGCAGCGCAGCCAATCCTTCGGGCAGGGTTTTTGTTTCAAGCACTTCAACCTGTTTTTCAGTCAACTCTTTGACCTGTTCGGCCACCAGGATAATATTTTTATTGTTGGGAAGGATAATTGCTGAATCCTGCGGCAGGTTCTCCACTGCACTGAGCAGATCATTGACATTGGGGTTCATGGTCTGTCCGCCAAAGACGATTTCATCCGCCCCGAGGCTGAGGAAAATTTCCCTGAAGCCTTCCCCGAAGGATACGGAAATAATACCGGTATCTCCTGTTTCCCGGCGGTCCGGTCCGGGCAGAATTACGGATCCTGTGGTTTTCGGGGCTGCAGCGGATGCCTGGCGGTGCTGATCCTGCATATTGTCAATTTTTATGTCGTGCAGGGTGCCGTATTCAAGGGCCAGCTGCAGGACATCCCCAGGTGCTGCAGTATGGATGTGAATCTTTGCAATATGGTTGTCTGTTGCAATGAGCAGGGAATCCCCGTAAGCAGAAAGGTTTGCTTCCAAATCATCAAAGGTCCTTGATTTTGCTTTCACAATCATTTCTGTGCAGTATGGGTGGTCAAGGTTCAGAGTCCCTGCTGCGCCCGCTGCATGAATAACTTCTGAAGCAGATGTTTCCGGCAAAGCTGTAGGCTTATGGCTCAGGACATCGGTTAATGAACGCTTCAGGGCAAAAAGGCAGCCTTCCAGGAATACCAGCAGGCCTAAGCCCCCGGCATCGACGACCCCTGCTTCTTTAAGTTCAGGAAGCATATCTGTTGTTTTATCAAGAGCTGTCCTGCCATTTTTTATTGCTTCTTCTATACTTCCGTACAGGTTATCCCCTTTGCGGGCAGCAGAATAGATGCCGCGCGCCATTTCCCGCGCCACAGTCAGGATTGTCCCTTCAACCGGCTTGGAAACTGCCTTGTAAGCATAGACCACCCCGTACTGGAATGCCTTGCTCAGTTCACCGGGAGAAATATAATCTTTTTTTCTTAGGCCGCGGGCTATGCCGCGCAGGATCTGAGACAGGATTACCCCGGAATTGCCCCTGGCACCCATCAGGGCTTTCGAGGCTACTATTTCAGAAAGCTCACCTATTGAATGCCCATCATAGGCGGCGGAGCCCTCGGCAGCGGCCTTAAGGGTCAGGCTCATATTAGTTCCTGTGTCGCCATCGGGAACGGGGAAAACATTTAAAGCGTTGATATTTTCTACTTCCCGCTCAAAAAAATAGGTGGCCCCGAGGATCATTTTTTTAAAATCGCTTGCATGCAGGGTTTCTCCGTAGCCTGTCTTAGCTGCAGTGCTCAATGTTCAGTCTCCCGTAAAAAGAGTATTGATTACTATTTAACTGAATAATACCATAAGTTTGCCCGGACTGCGAATTGCGGACTAACTTAAACGTGGTTACGGAGCATTAATTCAGCCGGATGAGGCTCTAGGTAAGTCTGGTTTTGCAGGTAAGAAACCTCGTGTTTGCGCACATAGTGACTGACCAGGGTCAGCGGCACGACCAGGGGCGCCAGGTGATGGGCATAATTATCGATTAACTCAATTAGTTCAGCTTTTTCATCACCGGTGATTAGTTTCTTAAAATGGCCTGCCAGGTGGTAAAGAACGTTGACGTTTTTTTTGACGGTTGCTTTTAAGGCAAGGGCTTCCATCAGGTTTAACTCGTAGTTTTCCAGCAGCTCTTCCCCTGGCAGGGTTTTTCCTGCGGCAACCAATTTACCCATTTTTGAAGTATGCTTTGGGCTGTGGGCCAACAGCTGCAGTTTGTGGCGGGTGTGAAAGTCTATCAGCTTTTTGTAGTCCGGGTTTTCCCTTAAGAATATTTTCCAGCGGTTATAACAAAAAATTCTTTCGATAAAGTTTTCACGAAGGTTGGCGTCATGCAAACGTCCCTCTTCTTCTACCGGCAGCAGTGGAAAACGGTTGACCAGTGCCGCGGCAAAAAGGCCCCGTCCGATTTTTTGTGCCTGCCCCGACTCCCCGTATACCTTAACCCTGTGCAGGCCGGAGCTCGGCGAGTCTTTTTTAAAGATGAAGGCGCAGAGGTTTTCATTTTCAAGCTGGCGGACTTTTTCAGCGCAGAAGCGGAGCATCCTGTCTGTATGGTCGATACTGCTTCTCGATGTGAGCAGTTTCGGGTTTTCCGGGTCACCGGTTAAACGCATGGTTTCACGCGGGACGGGAAGGCCGCACTCAACTTCGGGGCAAACTGCGACAAAGTGGAAGTAATCAGCCAGGATGTCGGTAAAATAGCGGTCATGTTTATGGCCGCCGTCGTAGCGAACGGGGTTTCCGAGCAAACACGAACTGATCCCTACGCGAATTTTTTGTTCCACAGGTATCCCCTCCGTATGGCTTATTCTCCAACCGGGCGGCTAATTCCTTTTAACTAATAATAATCAAAAATGTCTGCCCGGGTGCGGGTAAAGGTGTAAAACGCATCCTGTCAGAGCGGGACCTCTATTCAGTGGCGGGGCCTGGCCAAATTGACAAACACCGGTGGGCTTAGTATTATGATCTCGCAGAATAGTTTATTGTTTGTTGAAGAGTGGAACCGGTTTCTGCAGCCGGTGGTCTAAAGAATAAGATGCCCGGCGGGGGAGGTTTTTTTATGACAGCTAAATTGGGCGTTAGGTTTCTCCTTACGTTACTGGTTCTGGCATTAATGCTTTTTGGATCAGGCTGCCGGCCTGATGATTTAGAAGCGGAAGTCCATGAGGAACAGGTAGTCCATGAAGATGAAGCCATCCTGGTCGGCCAGACTGACAGCCAGTCGGTAGAAATAGAAGTAGCCGGCCAGACTATAAATTTTGCCCTGGGAGAAGGCCTGGTCGTCTCCGGTATCAGCGACGGCTCAGCGGTACTTATTTCTTATGTTGAACAGGAAGGGCGCTTTGTCCTTCGTTCAATCGAACCGGTAGGGGATCAGGAAGAGGTTATCCGGGCGGAAGGTGTTTATGTTGGCCAAATCGATAACCATTCAGTGGAAATTCAACTTAACGGTCATCCTGCGGCCTTTGCTCTCAGTGAGGATGTTAAGGTGGATAATATCGCCGATGGCTCAAGGGTTGAAATTACTTACAGCGATGAAGGTCAACGGCTGCTCCTGCTCTCAGTTACAGTGGTTGAAGAACCGGTAAGCGGTGACGAAGGAATCCTGACCGGTGAAGGTACCTACGTCGGACAGATCGATTCCCGATCCGTGGAAATTGATATCAACAGGGCCTTCATGCTTGGTGAAGGGGTTTCGATGGATGATATTGAAGATGGCTCAACAGTAGCCTTTACCATTACGGAAACCGGGCAAAGGGCGGTTATCGAATCAATAGAAGCTGTCGATGAACCCAAAGAAGGCGAAGTCCTGCACGGCACGCTGGTCGGTATTATTGACGCCCAGTCTGTGGAAATCCGGTATTTTCAAGCCTTTGCCCTTGGCGAAGATCTAAATGCAGATCATCTTGTCGATGGGTCGGAGGTAGTTTTTACATACCGGGATGATCCGGACCGTCCGGTGCTGAAAACTATTGCTGAACGGTGACCCGTCAGCCTGACTTTAAAGCCGGGGCCATCATCCTGCGAAAACAAGTGGTGATGGTCTTATTTGTCTGTATTTCAGTTGGTACTGCCCCTTGTTTAATGAGTATATAACGTGTTAATATAAGTGAATGATAAATAAGTATGCGCAGGTGAAATCTAAATAGCAAAACTGAGGTTTCGCTTTTGAGAGGGGTTTAAAGATGACAGATTGTAAAAGTTGCGGTATGAATTATGATCCAAATGAATTTGATTTTTGCCCGTACTGCGGTTATGTGCCTGAAGATGAAGCTGAGGGGGCAGGAGAAAAAGCTCATGGCGAAGTGCAGCAGGCAGGACAATCCAAAGACCCCGAAAAGACTGTTCAGACAGCAGATAAACAAACTGAACCCGGCGCAGCTGAACAGGCCAAGCCTGCCGGCAGCAAGGTTAAATATATTGTCACCGCTCTAGCTGCCGTTGCTGTTATAGCGGCAGCCCTGTTTGTCGCCCCTTCCCTGAACGGTTCTGCTGTAACCGTCCCCGACAGGTATGATACGATCCAGGAGGCTATTGATGCTGCTGAAGACGGTGATGAGATTGTGATAGATATTGGCACCTACAGGGAAAACATTGATTTTAACGGCAAGAATATCACTCTGCGCAGTATCGACCCTGATGACCGTAATGTGGTCGACCAGACCATTATCGACGGCGGCAACAGCGGTTCCGTCGTTTCGTTTCGCAGCGGCGAAGACGAAGGTGCCGTCCTGAGCGGGCTTACTGTGACCAGGGGCAGTGGAATTCTTATTTCAGGAGGCAGCTCGCCGGTCATAGAAAAATGTATAGTTGAAGATAACACCGCCGAATTTGGCGCCGGAATAGCAATATTTGATTCTTCGCCGACTATCTTGAACAATACGATTATCGGCAACTCGGGCTTCTTGGGCGGAGGTTTATTTATTGAAGAGTCATCCCCCCATGTTGAGGGCAATACGATTGCCAGGAACCGGGCTGAAATGGGCAGCGGTATGGTTATAATTTCCAACTCATCTCCGACAATTATTGGCAACCGCATTGCAGAAAATGTTGCTGAAAGGCTCGGCGGGGGAATTGTAGTCGCAGTTAATTCATCCCCCACGATACAGGGTAACGAGGTGATCGGCAATATCGCCGAGCGCAATGGCGGCGGCATACTGATTGAAGAATCGGAGCCCATCATAGAAGATAATACTTTCGCCAGGAACCGTGCGGCTAACGGCGCCGGTCTGTTTATAGTTAATTCCTTCAACACTACCCTGAGAATTATCGGGAACAGGATAACTGCGAATGTAGCTTCGATTGCCGGCGGCGGCCTTTATATGGAAGGCTCCTCCCCGGTTATCGAAGATAACAGCTTTATTGATAACATATCAGAGCACTTAGGCGGAGGTGCGGCTGTTTATAACTCATCCCCGCTTTTCAGTTTAAACACTTTTGAAAACAATGACGCACAGGGTGTTGAAGGTGGCGGCGCAATATGGGCCTCGGAAGACTCTACCCTGGATTTAAGCGACCCGGATGACAATAATTACCTGCAGAATACTCCGGATGATTTAGTCCTGGAGTAACTGGAATCAGAATAAAAAGAGGTTGATTTTGCCAAGTTGAAAGGAGCAAAATAATGAAAGAGCACAGCGGAGGCAAGTCCCGCAGTTTAAAAATAATAAGCCTGGCGGCCGCTGCACTGGTTGCAGCCGGCCTGGTTGTTTTGACCGCAGGTTGTACCTTGTTTGACACCGATATCTCGGTTCCCGGCGATCACCGCACCATCCAGGCGGCAATCGATGAAGCTGAAGATGGCGATACTATAGTTGTAGAACCCGGTGTTTACTACGAGCAAATCGATTTTTCGGGCAAAAACATCACGATCCGCAGCACAGACCCGGAAGATCCTGGTGTCGTTGCGGAAACAATTATTGACGGCCGGAAAAGGGGCTCAGTTGTCACCTTCCGGGGCGGTGAAAGTGAAGATGCTGTTTTACTGGGTTTTACCATTACCAGTGGAGTTGGCACCAGGGGACAGGTTGCTTATGAAGAGGAAGGAGAGGAAGTCGTAAACGAGGGCTTCTTCGGTGGAGGCATATATGTTACCGGTGCAAGTTCTCCGACCATTACTAATAACGTGATTTCCGGCAATAACGTGGACCTGGATGGCGGGGGAATCGCTGTTATGGGCAATTCTGCCCCCTTTATCAGCAACAATACCATAGAAAACAATGCATCGTACAGCGGTGGGGGGATCACGGTCTGGGAGTCAAGCCCGGTTATTGAAGATAATCTCTTCCGGCAAAACCGGTCTCAATACCTCGGGGCTGCAATTTCAGTTGATTACGGTTCTTCTCCCTCAATCAGCGGAAATGAAATTCACAACAACTCTGCTACCGGCGGCGGCGGGATAGCCGTGTGGAAGTCAGATGCCATGATCACCGGGAATTCTATTCACAATAATGCTTCGATCTGGACCGGTGGAGGTATTTCGGTAGTCGATGCTTCTCCGACAATTGATGGCAATGATATCTCAAGAAATACCGCCGCAAATTACGGTGGTGGTATTGCCGTTTCCGGAGAAGCGGCGCCGACAATCAGCAACAACCAGGTCAATAAAAATTACACCGAAGAAAGCGGTGGAGGCATTGCGGTTATTGAAGGTTCTCAGCCGACAATAATCGATAATATTATTTCTGAAAACACGGTACTCTACGGCGGCGGCGGTATATATGTCAGCGAATCTTCGCCTTCCATCAACAGCAATAACATATACAAAAACCTGGTTCAGCAGGATGGCGGCGGGATAGCGATTCTCAACGGCTCTGAACCTGATCTTGTCGGGAATATTATTGATGAAAACATTGCCGGACGGGCAGGCGGCGCTATGGTAATCGGTGAAGGCTCAACGGCATTTCTGGAAGACAATACGATTAGCGCCAACCAGGCCAGCACCGGGGGCGGTTTGTTTGTTCAAAGATCAGCCCTGACCCTGAGGAACAATATGCTGACCGATAACTCTGCCCGGGAAGGATCGGGCGGTGCGGTGATCCTGGTTCTCGGTTCTTCGGCCGAGGTTACGGGAAACCTGTTTTCCGGTAACTATGCCCTCGAGTTTGGCGGAGGGCTTGTCGCTTATGAAGAATCAGTTGTTACGCTCAGGGATAATGAATTCACTGATAACGAAGCAAACCTGGGCGGTTCTTTTATCGGTTTTGGGGATGCCAGCATCGATTTAAACGATCCCGACGACAACATCTACAGCGGCAATATACCTGAAGATGTCGAAGATATTGAAGAAGTTGAAGACAATGATCAGGATGAAGAGGACGAACAGTAACCGGCAGGAGACCTGCTTTGCAAGCGGTCCGCCGGTTTCGCACAAAAGAGTCAGCGGCAGTTGAAAAGCTGCCCCCAGGTTTCGGTAATTGCCCGCTGAGCGGCAAAAGAGGTTATATCGCTGTGATCCAGCGGTGGCGATACCTCTACAACGTCCAGGCCGATCAGGGGCAGTTCAGCAAAGTAACGTAGAAATAACAGGAGATCCCTGGAACTGAAGCCGCCCGGTTTGGGCGTGCCCGTACCCGGTGCGGCTGACGGGTCCAAAAAGTCAATGTCCAGTGTCAGGTACACTGCCTTGTGTTTTTCCAGGCCGCGGCATACTTCCTGAGCGGTAGGGGCAATTCCTTCCCTGCAAATGTGGGCTGCCGTATAAATGTTTGCCTGTTGATTCTCCAAAAACTGCAGTTCCTGTGTTTCAAATGAACGGATACCGATAAAATATACCTGCCCCAGGGGCAGGTTATTTTTTTCCAGGATCCGCCGGTGCGTGCATCCGTGGGATAGCAGGTTGCCGTCCAGTTCAGCGCAGAGGTCGAGATGGGCATCGAGGTGGATTATGCCCAGTTCATCGCCCCAGATACCTGCAGCGGCGTTAAGCAGGGGAATGGTTACAGAATGATCGCCGCCGAGGAAAGTGGGAAAAGTGACCCTGAAAAGCTCGGCCGCTTTTTGTTCGACCATTTTAAAGTAATCAACCTGGTTCATCCCTTCAGGGGAAAGGTTGCCCAGGTCAAGGACGCGCAGATGTTCCAGTGAACAGCCTTCCTCGGTTGTCGGCGGGACGTGCACCGAAATTTCCCTGATCCGGTCAGGAGCCGCCGCAGCCCCCCTGCGGTATGATGCAGCTTCATCAAAAGGAAGCCCCAGCACAGTCACGTCAGCTTCAAAGGGTTCGAGTTCAGGGTTGTGCAGGCCGTTCCAGGTTTGAGAGCCGCTTATCGGCCGGTTCATCTGATCACTTCTTTCTTTGTCATCTTAAATAAGGATTCAACAGAGCGGACCCCTTTCCTGCAGACGCCAATCAAATTGATGCCGGGCAGGCCTGCAGGATTAATCTAATTTAGGGGTGTAATTCTCTTCAGATTACGTTATAATAGTTGTATAAATACTTGAATGAATGCAGGAGGAGCATAATTATGGCGTCGGAACAGGATGATGCAGGGCGCTGTGAAATATTTTGCAGCGACCGGGAAAAAGTCGACCGGGTTAAAGAACACCTGAATGGGTTAGAGGTAATGGTCGATATCTTTAAAGCCCTCGGCGACAATACCAGGTTTAAAATTGTCTTTGCCCTCTGGCACGAAGAACTCTGTGTCTGCGATTTAGCCCTCGCTGTTGATATGCCGGTTGCAGCTGTATCTTATCATTTGCGCTATTTGCGGAGCTTGAGGCTGGTCAGGTATGACAAACGGGGCAAAATGGTATTTTACCGCCTTGATGACGATCATGTTTCCCGGCTGGTTGATTTGGCACTGGAACACAGCAAAGAAGAAAAATAACAAAGGGGTGTTTAAATTGACAGGCCTGGCGGATCTATTGAACAACGGCTTGTTATACGACATGGCGCTTTATGCCGCGGGGATGCTGCTTCGGGTAGCGCCCCTGCTCGTTGCTGCCATATTCCTGGCGGAATCAGCCAGGTTGTGGCTGGGAGATGACAGGTTAAGGAACCTGTTGGCCGGCAAAAACCTGTGGACAGGGCGCCTGAGAGCAGCTGCCCTGGGGGCAGTTCTGCCGTTTTGTGAATGCGGCGCTTTTCCTATGATGCTCGGGCTGATCAGGGCAGGCGTGCCTGCCAGCGCAGTACTGACCTTTTTCCTGGTCAGCCCGGTTGTCAGTATGCCAGCATTTATGATCCTGATCGCTGTTTTCAGTCTGCCCTTTGCCCTGGCCTACCTGGCGATTACAGTTTTGTCAGCCCTGGCAGCCGGGTTTATTCTCGAGCCTTTGGGACGCCGCTGGGGGATGTTTAAAGAAGGCGTTGCCGTTGATAAAAAGGTTAACAGGTTGTCTCAGGCGGCTGCCGGCTGCGTTTCATCCTGCAATGAAGCTGAAAGCGGTGCAAACTGCTGCAGCACTGCAACTAAGATAAGCGGCTTAGAGGCTGAACAGGGCACAGGAAAATACAGCGCCATTTTCGTTCCGGCCTGGGGGCATACATTCAGGCTTCTGAAAAAAATTGCCCCTTACATGGCTGTTGTAATCCTGGTTTCAACTTTGCTGAGCAACCTTGTTCCGCAGGGTGTAATTGAGCAGTATATCCTGGAGAGGGCTCCTTTTGATGTTCTGGCCGGCGCCCTGGTGGGTATTCCTGTTTACAGCGGAGACTGTGCCATGATTGCCCTGGCGGCGCCTTTGATCAGCGCTACGGGTGCTGCAGGAGCAGGAATTGCTTTTATAATTTCCGGTTCAGGAACCAGCATCAGCGGGATAGTTTTTATGAGCTCTGTTTTTAAACGGAATTTTCTCTGCCTTTATGTATTTACAGTATTTTGTATCGCCCTGATTGTGGGCTATTCGATATCCGCCCTGCTGGCGTTCGGCCTGGTTTGAACGTTATAATTGCGCTGCCGGGTTGACAATCGGGTTGCAGTAATTTACTATAGGTCAGCATTATAAAAGAGATATAGGGGTGGTTTAATGATTATAGAAAACATCAGTCCAATAATATTTGAGATTGGGCCGTTCGCAGTACGCTGGTATGGTCTGCTGTTCGCCGTATCTGTATTGACCGGCTTCTATTATATGAGAAAACACGGTATTAAAAAGGGCTTTAACGAAGACATGATTTTTAGCCTGTTTATGGTGATCCTGTTTTCCCTGGTGGTCGGAGCCCGGCTGGTATTTGTTGCTGTAAACTGGTCTTATTTTATGGCCAACCCCGGGTTGATTATCCGTATCGATCAGGGCGGCCTGGCGTTTCACGGGGGCCTGCTGGGCGGTATTCTGAGCAGCTGGATCTACTGCCATATCAGGAAACTAAGCTGGCATGATCTCGCTGATCTTGCAGTTCCCGCTGTTGCTGTCGGTATAGCGCTGGTTCGCATCGGCAATATCTTTAACCAGGAAATAATCGGCCGTGAGGCAGCCCTGTTTTTTTTCGAGCGCCATCCAACCCAGATTTACGGCTCGCTAATCGGGATTGTCCTTCTCCTGCTCCATAATTACCTGGCCCGCAGGGGTACGGTCAAACCTGGTTATCTATTCTGGAATTTTGTGCTCGGCTATACCTTGCTTCGCGGATTTATCGAGGAAACCTTCCGGCAAAATCCGCTCGTAGCCTGGGGCTATATCAGTGAAGCATGGGGCGCAGGCTTTTTTACTACTGTCCACCTTTTTACCCCGGCGATAGTTGTCCTCTGTGTTGTTATGCTTTGGAGAATTAAGGGCAGGTAACTACCCTGTTGTCGGGGATTCGTTTGACCGGTGACGGTAAAAAGCTTATAATATCAAAAAAGCAAGATATGATAATACAATCATGTAAGGTGACGGGGAGGTTGCAAATAATTATCAGGGCTGTATGGAATGATACTGTAATTGCTGAGAGTGACAGGACAATTGTCGTTGAAGGGAATCACTATTTCCCTCCTGCCGATGTAAACAAAGAGTACCTGGCTGAAACAGAATCCCGGACACAGTGCCCCTGGAAAGGGGAGGCCCACTATTTTAACATTGTTGTCGGAGATGAAATAAACAGGACTGCTGCCTGGTCTTACCTGCAGCCGAAAGAAAAAGCAGTGCATATATCCAATTACTATGCTTTCTGGAAGGGTGTTTCAGTTGAAATATAATTTGCAGAGCAAATCTTTGATAATCGTTTTTGGATTATCATTATTCCTTCTGCTGCTCATAAGCGGTTGCGGAACCGGGGAAATTGAAACCGGTTCAGAAACAGAAGCAGTGGATGTAGATGTGGGGGAGGAGGAAAAAGAGATGGATGAACTGCGCGAGCGCCTGACAGAGTTACAGTATTCTGTAACTCAGGAAGATGCTACCGAACCGGCTTTTGACAATGAGTACTGGGACAGCAAAGAAGAAGGTATTTATGTTGATATTGTTTCAGGTGAACCTCTCTTCAGTTCTCTGGACAAGTTTGATTCAGGTACGGGCTGGCCAAGTTACACGCAGCCGATTGAAGACAGCAATATTGTGGAAGTCGAAGATAAAAGCTACGGGATGGTGCGGACCGAAGTGCGCAGCAGGGAAGGCGATTCCCACCTCGGTCACTTATTTGAAGACGGCCCGGATCCGACAGGGTTGCGGTACTGCATCAATTCAGCGGCACTGCGTTTTATTCCGAAAGCTGACCTTGAAAAAGAAGGTTACGGACAATTTGTCAGCCTTTTTGAGTAGCAGTTAAGAAATACGTTATAGAATTTCTGGGACAGGCGTCTGAGGCAGGGTTCTGGTCTGCCGCAGACGCTTGTTTATTTTACTGCCTAGCTATTTTAAGGCCGCAGGCCATGCTGGCCAGCGCTACGGCAGCGGCAGTATAGAAAGGGAAAATTGCCGGCAGGTTCTGCCAGATCAGGCCGCTGAGAGGCGGGACAACTGCAACCCCAAAGGAGTAAACGGCAAAGAACAGTCCGATAGCCCTGCCCCGCCAGCTTAACTCCGAACCATCGATAACCATGCCCAGCATGCCCTGGAACGTAAGGCCAAAACCGATGCCGAAGGTGGCCAGGGCTGCAAAGAGACCAGTGGCGTTGTTTAACGAGGCAGCGAGGGACAGGCCCAGGCAGAGAAAAAACAGGCCCACCGTGCAGCCCCGGCAGTTCCCACCCAAAAACGGTTTTAACTTTCCGGGCCAAAAGATCTGGACCACGATGGCCACCAGGGCAAATGTGGCAAAAAGCATGCCGGTTTGCGCAGGGTCAAAGCCGAGTGATTCGGCCCGGGCAGGCAGGAATGAAGCCAGCGTTCCCGTTGAACCCATCGTGCCAAGTGCAAAAATAAATGCTCCCCGCATTTCCGGGAGGGCGGATATCTGCCTGAAGCTTACTGGTGCAGCCGGCCTGCTGCACACCACCTGCTTTTTTGCCACGGCGGCAGAGGCTATTGTTGCGGTAAACATCAGGGCAGACAGGCTGTAGTATACTGCAGGGTAACCAAAATTGGTGGCTATAATCCCCGCCGCGAGCGGTCCGGTTACCGCAGCAAGGCCGATGGTCGCGCCAAAGACGGCCAGGCGAGGGCCGTAAAAAGCGCTGCCGTCCTTGTTTCCGGTCAGGCAGGCCAGGGCCGCAGGGACAAGCAGCCCGCCCATAAACCCATGTGCTCCCCTGGTTAAGACCAGGTATAGAACAACATCGACCTGCGTATAGATGAGCAGGGCAAACGATACTCCCAAAAGGCCGATTATCAGGGGAACCTTCCAGCCCTTCCTGTCGATGGCGGCACCGCCTGTAAAGTTGCCGAGAATATTAAAAAAGGAATATGTGCCGATAACTACACCGAGAATGAAGGGTGTAGCACCCATACTTACAGCATAAGGAGCCAGCACGGGCATCTGGGCATGAGTATCAAAAAAAGCGCTGAAAACTATCAGGTAAACGGGGAGCAGCCCGGCACCTGCAGGTTCGGAATTACCAGCTGCGCTTATTTTACCAATTCTGCCTGAATCACCCCTGGCCAAATTACCCCCCCCTTCCCCGATCATACACCGGGTTATATTATATAATAACATTGCCTCCGGGTCATTTTAAACCGGGCGCGGGCGGGGCATCCAGGTTGACAATTGAAAATGGTAATGCTACATTTACGCTAGTACCTGGCCCGTTTAGATCTTTTTACTGCTCGCGGAACCTGTTCCTTTAAACCTGTTTTTAAGCTTTACGCTAATTGAAGCGCTGCCGCTCTCTGAAGCGAAGCCGTTACAGGCTGAACCTCCGTAACAGCGGCCTGAAAACTGCCGGAACCGTGGGACAGCACAGGCAATTTATTTCCAGGACAGGGAAGTGTTACCTTTGAGCGAACAGACAACAGTTACATCATCACTGCAGGATTACCTGGAAGTAATACTCAACCTGGTCCAGGAAAAAGAGCGGGCCAGGGTTACCGACATTGCCGATCGTTTAAATATTGCCAAGCCGAGTGTCAACCAGGCTCTAACGCTGCTGAAAGAAAAAGGTTTGATTAAGCAAGATCGCTATGGGCCGGTTGAACTGACTGCAGAAGGAAGGCGCTATGCCCTCAAGATACGCCACCGGCACCAGGTGCTGTATGGGTTTTTAACCCAGGTCCTCGGGGTATCGCCTGCTGCAGCAGAAGAAGATGCCTGCCTCATGGAGCACGACTTAAGCGAGGAAACTTTTAAATGCCTGCTGCAATACCTGAAAAGTCAGGATATCGATGCCCCGTTAAAAAAAGAAATCGGCTGGCAGGATGACCCCGATCAATAAAATTTCAACCTTCCCGGACGGCCCTCACCGCTGCTTAACTTCCATTTGAAATAAGGAACTGCTCAGCCTGATTGCCATGATCCTGCTGAGTCTGCCAAAGAATATTGAAGCTAAGCCGATGCAGTCCCAGCCTGAACGAACAGCGAACACAGTTCTAGCCAAAAGACAACTGCAAATGAATATGGAAGAGTAAACATAAATATAAATAGACTCTTGACAATTAAAGTGTCAAAAGGTAGTATGGAACAACAATAAATGATAGAAATATAGTAGGAATTATATCATAGTGGGAGGGGAAGCTTAAGTGTTTATAAACGATTTAAAGCGCGTAGTGACAACAAGCTGTCTGCCCAAGCCGGGGCGGGACGATGTTTCGCTGCCGGTTTCCCCTCACCGCTTTACTGATCGGGGCGGTCTTTCAGCCATGTGCTTTCTTTTTACTCTGGTTTAGTAACTAACTTACGGCCAATTAAAAGGGAGGCATTAATTATGAACCACGAGTTTTCAACTCAATCTCTTCATGCCGGGCACAGGGCAGATCCGGCAACAGGGTCTCGTGCTGTGCCAATATATCAAACTACCTCGTATCTTTTTGATTCTGTCGAGCACGCTGCCGGCCTCTTTGGTCTTGAACAGGCCGGTAATATCTATTCCCGGATAATGAACCCCACTGTTGACGTGCTGGAAAAAAGATTGGCCTGCCTGGAAGGCGGCAGTGCCGCCCTGGCTCTGGCGTCAGGGCAGTCTGCGATAACGATCGCCATTTTAAACCTGGTAAAAGCCGGGCAGAATATTATCAGCAGCAGCCACCTCTACGGTGGCACCCACAACCTGTTTGCTTATACCCTGCCCCGGTTCGGGATAACCACGCGCTTTGTTGATCCTGCGGATTCCGAAGAGGTTGCCGGAGCCATTGATGACAGCACCGGGGCTGTTTATATTGAATCAATCGGCAACCCTAAAAACCAGGTTGCAAGGATCAGCAAAATCAGCAAACTTGCCCATGAACAAGGGGTACCGCTTATTGTTGATAATACGGTTACCACTCCATACCTGCTGCGCCCGTTTGAACACGGCGCCGATATTGTCGTTCATTCCCTAACGAAGTTTATCGGGGGCCACGGAACTTCTATCGGGGGGGCAATCGTTGAAAAAGGCACTTTTCCCTGGAATAACGGCAGGTATCCTGAATTTACAGAGCCCGATCCCACTTATCACGGAATCAGCTACTGGGACTCATTCTCTGCCGGTTCCGCCCCGGGACCTGGTTCCGCTTTTACCGTAAAAGCAAGGGTCCAGCTCTTGAGAGACCTGGGGCCCTGCCTCGCTCCTTTCAATGCCTTTCTTCTTTTACAGGGCCTGGAAACGTTGCCCCTGCGGATGGCCAGGCATTGCGAAAATGCCCTGGTTGTAGCTAAATGGCTGGAAACACACCCTGCAGTTTCATGGGTTAATTATCCGGGACTGGAAAGCCACCCCGACTATGCTTACGCCCGGAAAATCCTGCCGCAGGGCCGGGGGGCAATCGTCGGCTTTGGCGTTCGCGGCGGGCTGGAAGCTGGGGTTGACCTGATCAACTCCCTGAAACTGATCTCTCACCTGGCCAACGTGGGCGATGCGAAAACATTAATTATCCACCCGGCATCTACTACACACCGCCAGTTGTCAGATGCAGAGCGCTTAAGTACGGGAGTAACAGAAGATTATATCCGACTCTCGGTTGGGCTGGAAGATCCCAAAGATATAATTTCAGACCTGGAGCAGGCCCTGCCGGTTGACCGGGACCGGGATAAGGAAGGGGGGGCGCAGTAGAGTGGCCAACCCCCTGAATGCAAGCCTGAAAAAGCAGGATAGTTACAGCGCTCCCCCCGGTTCGGACCACTCGGTCGGCTGGATCAGGCCGCAGCGGGTCCTCCTGGCCGATGAGGGCAACCCGCTGCCTCTTGACTGCGGAACAAGTATCGCCCCTGTGACGGTCGAGTTTGAGACTTACGGCCGACTGGCGCCGTTAAAAGATAATGCCGTGTTTATTTTACATGCCCTGTCCGGCGATGCCCATGCCGCGGGCTGGGATGCCGACTGGAAAAAAGATAACCGCCCCTGGAGGAATGGAAAACCCGGCTGGTGGGATGGCATGATCGGCCCCGGAAAAGCGATCGACACAGAGGAGTACTTTGTTGTTTGCGCTAACCTGCTGGGCAGCTGTTACGGTACGACCGGGCCGTGGGAAACAAACCCGCAGACCGGTATACCGTACGGCCTTGATTTTCCCGTTATTACCGTAGAAGATTGGGTGCGCTTGCAGGTCCGCCTGCAGGATTACCTCGGAATAGATAAACTGCTGGCTGTAATTGGAGGTTCCCTGGGAGGACAGCAGGCGCTGGCCTGGGCTATGCATTACCCGGATCGGATAAATTCCGCTGTGATCATTGCTGCAGCGGCCCGCCTTGGCGCCCAGGGGCTGGCTTTTAACGCTGTCGGCAGGCAGGCGATACTAAATGATCCCTGTTTCCGGGGCGGACAGTATTACGGCGGCCAGCCCCCCACCGGGGGGTTGGAAGTGGCTCGCATGCTCGGACACATAACTTACCTCTCTCCTGAATCTATGGAGGGAAAATTCGGCCGAAGCTTTCAGAATGGAACCCAGCCGTGTTACCGCCTGAACAAAGAGTTCTCGGTGGAAAGCTACCTGGAACACCAGGGCCGTTCTTTTGTCCGGCGTTTTGACGCCAACAGCTATCTCTACCTGACCAGGGCCATGGATTACTATGATGCTGCGGCCTCCGGAGGCGGAAACCTTGCTGCAGCCTGCGCTTCAGTTAAAGCAAGGCTGCTCTTAATTGCCTATACTTCCGATTGGCTTTACCCGTCCGGGGCAACAAGAGAAGTGGCCGAGGCGTTACTGGCAAACAACAAGCCCGTTTCCTTCCTGGAGGTCCCTTCCGGCTGCGGGCACGATGCTTTCCTGCTGGAAACCGCGCAAACCGGGCCCATTATCGAATCCTTTCTGAAGAGGCGGGATTAAGGCATGAGTTGTCCCCGGCGCCGCTTCAGGCGCTGCAGGCGATGCTCAAGGGCCTGCGGGCTCAGCTCACCGCTGAGCGGGAGGTCGGGTCTGCGGGAAGCAAGGGCCAGGGCCTGCTCGGTTAACACCATGGCGGCCCGGTAATTGGCGCGGCGGTGTTCATAATACTTGGCCAACTCGACATATGCAGCCGGGTTGGCCGGGCTGTTTATTACAGAGTTTTGCCAGATAGATTCAGCTTCCGCCCACTTCCCCTGCCTCTTGTAGTGCAAAGCCAGCTCCAGGGCTGCCTCTTCAGCCAGCGGTGACTGGCAGCTTTCTGCAGCCTCACGCAGGTATTCAACTCCTTCATCTGTGCGCCCGGCCTGCAGGCAGAGCCGGCCCATTGCAATTGCTTCGGCAGGATGCTCCACAACCCGGCCGCCGGCCAGGTTCGATATCCTTTCCAACAGGGTGACCATCGATAAGATATCTAGAACATTGTGATGAAAAACCTTCTTTAGCCGGCCTGTTGTTCCGCGGCGCAGGAAATCGAAATAAACTGCCGGTATTTCAGCCCCCGGGATGTCATCAAAGCGCTCCAGGCCGAGCAGGGTTTCTTCCAGGGAACGCAGCGACCTGGAAGGCAGCCGCTTTCTCCAGAGCCGGCGGGCGCACTGGAGCAGATCAAGGTGCAGGCGCGGAACTGTCTGTTTTAACCCGGCTAAAACCTGGCGAGACTGGATCAGGGGCAAATCAAACATTTTGCCGTTGAAGCTGATCAGGGTTGGGAATTTTTCTGCTGTTGCCGCAAAGTGGTTTAAGATTGCCCTTTCCTCTGCAGGGCGGCGTAAAAAATACTGGCGCAGCTGAAAGTCAGGGCCTTCAAACCAACCCAGGCCGATCAGGAAGGCCCAGGTTCCGGTTCCTCCTGAAAGGCCTGTAGTTTCAGTATCGATGAACAGGGATTGCCGCGGATCAAAGCTGTCCAGATCACATCCGCCCGCGGGCAGGGCCAGGTCTTTTCCGGTGCAGGAAAGGGCCCCCGACAGTGACATGCTGCCGTGCCTGAAGCCCGGGTGGTAGACGTGCTCGCGCAGGTAGCAGGGCCCGAAAGGGGTCTCAGCTATCCGGCCCTGTCCCGGCAAATCAGGTAAGGGGTCGAGGTTTTCGTTTTTTTCCAGGTTGCCGGCCAGCTGTCTGCCGGTCATAACCTCGCCTGTGCGGCGCAGGTCGCTTAAACGTGCACGCAGGTTCCGCTTCATTTCAGGATCACCCCGAGCAGCTGCAAAGCCGGCAGCTTGCCTGTTTCCCCACCCGGTTGGGCCGGGCCGATGCAGGAAGGACAGCCTTCAGTGCAGGGGCAGTCGGTAATCACCCTGCGCACTGCCGTAAAAATATCGCGGTAAATGTTGTATATCTCCTGGCTGTAACCGACCCCGCCCGGAAAATTATCGTAAAGGTAAAGGGTTGGCAATTCGGTGAAAGGGGCCTTGACCTGGCTGACTGCCCGCAGATCCCGCGGGTCGCCCATTAGAAAGAGGGAGGCTACCTGGGGCAGTACGTTGGCCAGGCTGATTAAACCGGACTGGACCGCCGACAGGGGCATTGCTCCCGTGGAAGAGGGGGGAAAGGAAAGCCAGAAAGCACTGGTGTGCATTTCGGTTTCCGGCAGGTCTACCGGGCCGGCACCCAGGTTCTCATGGGTATTAAAACGGACTTTTTTAAACATCGAAACCAGGGCATTAATGCGGACTTCCCCGTAAGCCAGGTTAACCGCCCCGTTATTTTCTTCAAAAGTGTCGAGTATTTGCAGGTCTACAGACAGGTTAGCGTCGGTAAAGTAATTGACGTCTACCTGGCGGACATAAGCTTTTTTTTCTGCGAAGTCAAGCTTTTCAACCTGATACTGCAGCCCCGCGTGCATGTAAATTGCTTCTTCGTGGACCAGCATCGGTGCGCTGAAACGGTCAACTTCCCCGATTACCCGTGGTGAAGGCCCGGAAATGTCAATAATAACCACGTTTTCCCTGGTTGCGCTGCGCAGGCTGATCTCTTCTGCCGGGTAGGTGTCTTCCATCCAGAGATAACGGCCGTTACTATTGATGATAACATCTTCATCGACCAGGAAATCCAGAATCTCACTGACTTCTGTCCTGCCAAAGCGCGCATTTTGTTCAAAGGGCAGTTCAAAAGCGGCACAGCGGACATGGTTGGTCAAAATAATCAGGTTATCAGGATCGGCAAGAGCCCGTTCAGGGGTCCGACCGAAGAAATAGTCAGGGTTGGATACCATGTACTGGTTCAGCGGCTCGCTGTTGGCCACCAGCATAGCCAGGGAGGCTCCGCTGCGGCGTCCTGAACGGCCGGCCTGCTGCCAGGTGCTGGCTATGCTGCCGGGGTAACCGGTCATAATACAGGCATCTAAAGCGCCGATATCGATCCCCAGTTCCAGGGCGTTGGTGCTGACCACCCCTTTTATTTCACCTTTGCGCAGGCCCTCCTCGATAGCCCGCCGTTCACGGGGCAGGTAACCGCCGCGGTACCCCCTGATTCCGCTGTCCTGACCGGTCTTCGTTTTAATGCCCTGGCGCAGGTAAGTCAGGAGGATTTCAACGCCAATGCGGCTGCGGGTAAAAATAATGGTCTGGATCTTTTTCCTGATTAACTCGGTTGCGATCCGCTGCGCTTCGAGCATCGCGCTGCGGCGCAGTCCCAGTTCAGTATTGATCACGGGCGGGTTATAAAGGACAAAGTGCTTCTCAGCCTGCGGGGCTCCGTTTTCAGTAATTACTTTAAGCGGCTCTTCAATCAGCACTTCAGCCAGTTCTCCCGGGTTGGCGATCGTTGCCGAGCAGAGGATAAAGCGGGGACTGGACCCGTAAAAAGCGCAGATTCGCTTTATGCGGCGGATAACATTGGCAACATGGCTGCCGAATACCCCGCGGTACTGGTGCATTTCATCTATAACAATAAATTTCAGGTTTTGGAACAGCTGAACCCACTTGGTGTGGTGGGGTAATATGGCAGAATGGAGCATATCGGGATTAGTGACCACGATATGGCCGCTGCGGCGTATGCCCTGGCGCAACCCGGGTTCAGTGTCCCCATCATAAGTGTGGCAGTTCAGGGTTGTTTCCAGTCCCGCGGTCAGTTCACGCAGCTCGGCAACCTGATCCTGGGAAAGAGCTTTTGTCGGAAACAGGTAAAGAGCCCGGCTCGAAGGCTCTTTAATCATCGCGCTGACTACCGGGAGGTTGTAGCAGAGGGTCTTGCCTGAGGCGGTCGGAGTAACGACCACGGTATGATTGCCCTGCTCCACGGCTTCAATCGCGGCTGTCTGATGGCTGTAGAGCTTCCCTATGCCGCGGTTTTGGAGGGCTTCACGGAGTTGCGGATCAAGGTAAGCCGGGAAATCTAGATAGTCCCCCTTTGATTCGGGGACAATTTCCCACCTGGTCACATTGCTCATGAATGCGGGATCCTCCTGCCACAGCTGCAGCATTTCTGATAAGTTCGACATATATTGCACCCGCCTTAAACATAAGTTTGTTATACTTAAAGTATATTCGACGTCCGGATTTATTATCCTACCTGTTATATAAAAGCAGCTAAAAAAGCAGAGGATTTACCGGGCTGTCGGCGAATATCATAATCATACCATAAGCTTAAAGCTGGGGCGGAAGGTTTAGCATCCGGGATTTATGGCATCAGGCAGTGAAAAGCTTACCCGGCCCCGGTTTCCCAAATAATACAGGAGGTTAGACAACTGATGAATAAAGGCAACCCGTACGGTACTCACCGCGTAATTGAACCGAAAGGCCTGCTTCCCCAGCCGGCCTGGAAAATCGACAATGATATGGAGATTTATGATAACGAAATATTAATTGATGTTGAAGTATTGAATATCGACTCCGCCAGCTTTACCCAGATTGAAGAAGAAGCAGGCGGTGATGAGGCCCGCATCGCTGAAATGATGCTTGGTCTTGTCAAAGAGCGGGGCAAGCACCATAACCCGGTTACAGGTTCAGGTGGTATGCTGATCGGCAAAGTAGAAAAAATAGGTGCGGCGCTGGAGGGAAAACGCGATCTTGCCGTGGGCCAGAGGTTGGCCACGCTGGTATCTTTATCCCTGACCCCCCTGCGGATCGATAAAATAAAAAAAATCCACAAAGATATTGACCAGGTTGAAATTGAAGGCAAAGCCGTTCTTTTTGAAAGCGGTATCTATGCGGTATTGCCTGAAGATATGCCGCAGACCCTCTCCCTTGCAGTTCTCGATGTAGCCGGGGCGGCAGCCCAGACTGCCAAGCTGGTCAAACCGGGCGACAAAGTTGTTATTATCGGCGCGGGCGGTAAATCAGGCCTGCTCTGCCTGCATGAAGCAAGGAAACGGGCGGGGGTAACCGGCCGGGTAATCGGGATCGCTCCCCGTGAAGCCAGTAAAAAACGGGCTGAATCGACCGGGTTATGCGACGAAGTCCTGATGGCCGATGCCGCCGATGCGCTGGACGTAATGAGCAAAGTAGAAGCAGCAACCGGCGGGGACCTGGCCGATGTAACGATCAACTGTGTTAATATCCCCAATACTGAGCTTTCATCTATCCTGGCTACCCGCGACGGCGGCCTGGTTTACTACTTCAGCATGGCGACCAGTTTTACCGCTGCCGCCCTGGGGGCCGAGGGAGTCGGCAAAGATGTTAATATGATCATTGGCAACGGCTATACACGCGACCATGCAGAAATATCGCTCAATATAATGCGTGAAAGCCCCGTGCTGCGTAAAATATTTGAAGAGCTTTATACCTGATACCAGGTCAGGCAGCTTGTTATACTGAGAGGTGTGCGTAATGGAAAGGGTATTATTAAGGGTGCGGATCAGTGAAGAAGAAGTTCATTACGGGGGCGGCCTGGTCGATGGAGCCCATGTTGTCAAGTTTTTCGGCGATGTGGCTACCGAGCTGCTGATTCGTAATGACGGTGATGAGGGTCTTTTTGTCGCTTATGATTTTATCGAATTTAAAGAACCGGTCTACGCAGGCGATTACCTGGAGATCCGGGGGTGGATCGACAGGGTTGGAAAAACTTCAAGGCACATGCAGTTTGAAGCGTTTAAAGTAATTACCAATGCCGGGATTGAAGGCTCTCCGTCGGCCTGCAATGTCCTGCCTGAACCGATGCTGGTAACCCGGGCAGGCGGCACCTGTGTAGTGCCCCTGGACATGCAGAGAGGCAGGCAGGGAAAAAATCCCGGTGAAGACGGAGGGATGGAATAATGGATAAGCTGATTATAACCGCAGCCCTTACCGGTGCAGAGGTAACCAGGGAAGACAACCCGAACCTGCCTATTACACCCGCTGAAATTGCAGCAGCAGCTTACGATTGTTACCGGGCCGGAGCTTCAATGGTTCACCTGCACGCCCGCAATGACGACGGGACTTCAACCCAGTCGGCCGGGGTATATAAAGAAGCCATAGGACTGATCGAGGCTGAATGTGATTTGATTATCCAGGTTTCCACAGGCGGGGCTGTGGGGATGAGCGCTGAGGAGAGGCTGCAGCCGATCTGCCTCAAGCCGGAAATGGCGACCCTGTCGACAGGGTCGGTAAACTTTGGCGACGACGTCTTTATGAATCCCCCGGCTTATCTGGAAGAATTTGCAAAAACAATGCAGGAGCACGGCGTTAAGCCGGAAATTGAGGCTTTCGATGTTGGGATGATCAACAATGCCCTGCAGCTTGTTAAAAAAGGCCTGCTTGCTGAACCGCTCCACTTTGATTTTGTGATGGGTGTTCCCGGGGGCATTCCGGGAACGGTTAAGAACCTGCTGCACATGGCTGAGAGCATCCCCCCGGGCAGCACCTGGACGGTTGCCGGGATGGGGCGCACTGAACTGCCCCTGGGCACTGCTGCCGTTATCATGGGCGGACACGTGCGGGTCGGTTTTGAAGATAACATTTACTTCACAAAAGGGGTTCTGGCCGAAAGCAATGCCCAGCTTGTTGAGCGCATCGCCCGCGTGGCCGAAATCCACAGCCGTCCGGTGGCTTCACCGGACGAAGCCAGGGAAATTCTTAAGTTAAGGTGAGGATACTAACAAGATTTAATTACGTAATTACAAGGGGTCTGGAATATCAGGCCTTTTCCAGAGCACCCCAAAACGGTGCCGGCTGATTTATAACTGTAACCTTCAGCGAACGTAAAGCGAATGCCTGCGAATGCCGGTGAAGCAAAGCCTCAAGCAGGCCGGACGACAGGGAGGTCGGACGCCGGGCGAGGGATCCGGATGAGTTCATCGCGGGGCAGACCAGGTGCAGGGCAGCAGTTGAGCAGCTCTAGTTCCTGCTTGGCGATCAGTAAGAGAAGGTTGCAGTTAAGTAAAGATAGGTCCTGGTTATATGATGATGAAAGTTAATAATTTGGGGTACGCCTATCCTGAAATTGTTTTCAGAGATTGTAATTATAATTGAATCCCTGGCAGGTTCCACGCCTGGAAAGTTCAGACTCGGTCAGGGAGGCAATCTGCCCGGCGCTTTCAGGCCAGTGGGGGGCAATTAGCAGATCCTGCGAAGCAGCCTGGCTGGCCAGGCGGTGGATCACAATATCAGCGGAAAGCCACTCCAGGCAGTCGCAGAGGATCGAAATGTAGTCCTCTGCTTTTTCATATACGCTTATTTCGTTCCGGGCATACTGTCCTGCCAGAGGGGTATTTTTAATTACCTGCAGGTGGTGAAACTTAACCCCGTCCACTCCCGCGTCATTTAAAAATTGAACGGTTTCGAGCATCATTTCGGGAGTTTCACCGGGCAGCCCGAGAATAATATGGGCACAGATCAAGATCTTCCGGTTACGGGTTCTTTTTACCGCATCGCTGAACGCGGCGGAGTCGTGGCCGCGGTTAATCCTGAACAGCGTGCTGTCATGGGCCGACTGCAGGCCGTACTCCACCCATATGTGGCAGCGGTGGGCATAGCTTTCCAGCATGGCAAGAATTTCCTCAGATATGCAGTCGGGGCGGGTAGCGATACTTAAACCGATTACCTCCCGGTCAGCCAGCGCTTCATCGTAAAGAGGTTTCAGCTGTTCCGGCGGGGCATACGTATTGGTATAGGACTGGAAGTAGGCCAGGTAGCGGGCCTGCATCTTTTTTTTTCGTCCTCTTTCAATCTGCCCGGAAACCGGGATTATTGTACCAGTGCGTGTGAAGGGAGAAAATGAGGGGTTGTAGCAGTAACTGCAGCCCTCCGTGCCGACGGTGCCGTCGCGGTTTGGGCAGGTAAAACCTGCGTCAATCGGTATTTTATAGATGGGTTCGCCAAACCTGGCGCGGAAAAAAGTACTCAGGCGGTAGTACCAGCCCGGTTGGAATTTATTTGTTTGCCCGGTCATTATCATCAGCCCCGTTTTCTTCCCGCCCTGCAGCCCGCATGCTATCCGGCCTTTCCAGGTAGAGCATCAGGACCGATATGTCGGCGGGGTTAACCCCTTCCATGCGGCAGGCCTGGCCGATCGTCGCCGGCCGGACCTGTTCCAGTTTTTGACGGGCTTCCCTGGATATATTAATCGCTTTCCGGTAATCAAAATCAGCAGGAATCGGCCTGTCGTGCATGCGGGCGGTCTTTTCGACCATGTGCTGCTGCTTGGCAATGTAACCGGCATACTTGATCTGGCTTTCCAGCTCATTTAAAGTCCCCTGCGGCAGGGGCGGAGCTTCGGTCCCTTCCCATTTAAGATAGGAAGAGTAAGTGATTTCCGGCCGTCTGATTAGTTCAAGAGCGCTGACCGGGTGCTTGGGAGCCGATGAAACGTATTCACTTAAAAAGGTTTCTATGGAACTGCCCGGGTTGTGCCTGGTTTGCTCCAGGCGTTCAAGTTCACTTTCGATATATATTTTCTTGGCCAGTGACAGCCGGTAGCGCTCATCGTCAATCAGGCCGATCGAGCGGCTTTTTTCGGTCAGCCGCAGGTCAGCGTTATCCTGGCGCAGCAGCAGGCGGTATTCAGCACGGGAGGTAAAAATGCGGTAAGGTTCTGCGGCCCCGCGGGTAACCAGGTCGTCGATCATTACCCCGATGTAAGCTTCGTTACGTTTCAAAACCAGCGGTTTTCTGTCCATGATCCGGTGAGCGGCATTAACCCCGGCTACCAGACCCTGGGCGGCTGCTTCTTCGTAACCGGTAGTGCCGTTTATCTGGCCGGCAAAAAACAGGCCTGCCGTGGTTTTTGTTTCCAGGGAAAGTTTTAACTGGACAGGCGGAGCGTAATCATACTCAATTGCATAAGCAGGCCTCATGACCTGGACGTTTTCAAGCCCTTCAATCGTGCGCAGGAAAGCTTCCTGGACATCGGGAGGCAGGCCTGTGGAAATGCCCTGCAGGTAAAGTTCGTCTATGTCCCCTCCTTCCGGCTCAATAAAAACAGGGTGGCGATCGCGATCGGCAAAGCGGACAATTTTATCCTCGATTGAAGGGCAGTAGCGGGGGCCGCTTCCCTTGATCAGGCCGCTGTAGATCGGGGCCAGGGAAAAGTTGTCGCGGATAAGATCGTGGGTGGCCTTGTTGGTGTAGGTCATCCAACAGGGAACCTGGCTTTCGGGGGCTCCATGCCCGGAGATCGAAAAGCCGGGGGCCTGCGCATCGCCGTGGACCGGGATCAGGCCGCTAAAATCGACGCTTCGCCGGTAAACCCTGGGCGGTGTTCCGGTTTTAAAGCGGTCAAAAGCAAGGCCCAGTTTCTGAAGGCTCTTGACCAGGTTGTATGAAGGAGTGATGCTGCCGGGCGAAGCAGGATAATGGCGGTCTCCTAAAAATATTTCTGAGCCCAGGTAAACACCGCTGCAGATAACGGCAGTTTTAGTTTTGTAAATGGCCCCGCTGCGCCCGAATACTTCGCTGACAGTGCCATCTTCAACCCTTACCTCTTCAGCCATGTCCTCACGGATAATCAAATTTTGTTCTTTTTCCAGGGCGATGCGCATGGAGCGCTGGTATCCCCATTTGTCTATCTGGGCGCGCAGGGCCTGTACTGCCGGCCCCTTGCCGGTATTGAGCAGCCTAACCTGGAGCAGGTTTTGATCCGCGACCCGGGGCATTTCGCCGCCAAGGGCATCAATTTCCCTTACCAGGTGGCCTTTACCGGGTCCGCCCAGGGACGGGTTGCAGGCCATAAAGGCAACCATGTCTAAATTTAAAGTGAGCAGCAGTGTTTTGCAGCCCAGACGGGCTGAGGCCAGCGCTGCTTCACAGCCGGCATGGCCTGCCCCAACTACTACTACATCATAACAGCACTCCCTGCTCTCCAGGCTAACATTTGCAGTCATTAAGTTCACCAACTTATATTATTGATTGCTGAAGCTCCCAGATCGGTATCCGAGTTGATAGCCTGCCGCAGCGCTGCAGCAACCGGACAGGTGTTTTTTTATTCGAAACCGCGGGCGATCGGCATGCGCCTGCCTATCCCAAAAGAGCTGGTGGTAACCCTCAGGCCCGTAGCGGCCTGGCGTCTTTTGAACTCGCTCATGTCCACAAGGCGGATTACTTTTTTCACCGTTTCTTCCCCGTAACCCCTGGCAGTAATATCCGCCGCAGAAAGGTTTTCCTCGATATAGTGGTAGAGGATCGGGTCGAGGATGTGGTAGGGCGGCAGGGAATCTTCATCCTTCTGTTCGGGGCGCAGTTCGGCTGAAGGTGGTTTGGTGATCGTCCGTTCGGGAATCACTTCCCTGCGGTTAACTTCATTAATGTGCCAGGCAAGATCGTAAACCATCATTTTAGGAAGGTCGGCGATCGGGGCCAGGCCGCCGGACATGTCACCGTAAAGGGTGCTGTAGCCTACGGCCAGTTCAGATTTATTGCCGGTTGCCAGCACCATGTAACCTTCGCGGTTAGAGATGTTCATTAAGATATTGCTGCGCAAGCGGGCCTGGAGGTTTTCTTCAGCGAGGTCCTGAACGGGCCGTTTACTGTCGTTTAAAAGCTCGATAAAAGACTGAAAAGGCTTTTCGATGCTGATCAGGCGGTGCCCGATGCCCAGGTTGTCAGCCAGGGCGACGGCATCTTCTACGCTGTGGGCGGAAGAATACGGGGATGGCATCATAACCCCCAGGACGTTTTCCCGGCCGATCGCTTCTGCGGCCAGGGCGGCTACAACCGCCGAATCGATCCCTCCGCTTAAGCCTAGAACTACTTTCTTAAACCCGGTTTTGGTTACATAATCCTTCAGGCCGAGGCGCAGGACCTGCAGTACAGTGCCGATATCGTCGCGGTCCGGCGGAACAACTTTCACTGCCGGTTTATAAAGGTCTTCTGAATCGACAAAAAAGAGTTCTTCTTCCAGGGCGGAAGCCCGGTAAAGCAGTTCCCCGTGCTGGTTGTAGACCAGGCTCGAACCGTCGAAAACGAGATCATCGTTTCCGCCAACCTGGTTTAAGTAAATTACAGCGCTGTTATACTTTTTGGCCAGAAAGGGCAGCATATCTTCGCGTAATTTATGTTTTCCCAGGTGGTAAGGCGATGCCGATAAATTAAGGAGCAGGCGCGCGCCCTGTCCGAAAAGCGAGACGAGGGGATCGATATCGTAGAGCGGCTCGGGAAAATAATCATGATCATTCCAGATATCTTCGCAAACAGTTATTGCTGTCGGCAGATCGCCGATCATTTCCACTCTGCGATCTATGCAGCGGGTGAAATATCTTTCTTCATCGAAGACATCAAAATTGGGCAGCAAAGTTTTCAGGTGAATCGATTTAATCCGACCCTCTTCCAGCAGCAGGGCACCGTTATAAAGCTTGCTTCCCGAACGGTGGGCGGCGCCGATTAATATTTTTGGGCCGGAGCCGCCGGACAGGGGGGCTATTTCGTTTACGATCAACTCCCTTTCCCTGTCAAGGAAGCTTTCATACAGCATTAAATCTTTAGGGGGGTAACCGCTTAAGCTCAACTCGGTGAAGACAACAAGCTCAGCGTCTTTTTTTGAAGCGCTCTTCACATATTTCTTAACCTTTTCAGCATTTTGGCTTAGCGCTCCGATCGTCGGATTGAGCTGGGTCAGTGCGATGCGCATGGATTAATCCTCCTTAAAGATCAAAAAACTCACGGGAAAGCGACTTTCCCCGTGAGCGTTTTTCCCGTTAAAACTAATGGTATATCCTGGCTGAATTATAATCAAGGGGCGCTCTAAAGTCAAGGAGACCCTGGCGAATTATAGCTTTTTTATAAAATTCCACCTGCAGCCGGCTTGTTATTTAACCCTGCTCTTCTTATAATGGAGTTAACAACGGGTTAAGAATCCAGCCGGTGCCCGGCCGAAAGACTTAATTTGAACTCATGCCTGCGGCTGTCGGCTCATAAAACCAGGAGGTGTTTTTAATGTTAGAGGTGTATATCAAGGATGGCTGCCCGTACTGTGAAAAACAGATTGAAGTATTAAAGAAGCAGGGAACGGATTATAAGCTCCACAATGTCAGTACCGACCCGGAAGCTAAAAAGAAAGCAAAGGAAGAGTTTATGGCCGACAAAGTTCCTTTAGTCGTTGAAAACGGGACGGTTAAATATATCGGCTTCGGCGGGGGAGGCTGAAAAATCTAAACCACGGCCGCCGTGTGCGGCCGCATATTAGATTATGGCCTTAACTGGCGGGGCTGGATCTTAGTTCTCCTGCCCGGAAATGGTTCAGCGTGGATCGAGATGAACGACGGCATTGCAGTGGTAGCGGCTGCTGATATGGTCTTCAACCCGGTGAGCAATCTCATGGGCCTGATCGAGGCTCAGGCTGCCGTTGACCCCGATATGGAGAGTAACCACCTTGTAAGAACCGTAATCGTGGAAATTAAGGTCATGGGTGTCGATTACGCCTTCTATTTCCTTTGCACAGGTAACAACCCCGTCATAGAAATCTTCAGGGGGAGCCGTCCCCAGCAGAGAACTGCATGAGCTCCGGACTATTTTTGCTCCGGTATAAATAATAAACAGGGCGATAGCAAAGCCGAAGTAGGCGTCCAGGACAGGCAGCCCAAAGTAACTGCCTGCCAGGGCGATGAGGACTAATGCCGATGAAAGTGAGTCGGTGCGGTGATGCCAGGCATCGCCGGCCAGGGCTTCGGAGTTGATCAGGGTTCCCAGCCTGGCCGAGAAGTAATACAGGAATTCCTTGATTGTGATCGCTAAGATAATGGCGATCATAGCCCCGACGCTCGGGGTGGCATAAACTTCGCCGACCAGCCTGTTATATGAGCTGAAAATAAATGCAATACCCGCTCCGGCCAGCATCAGCCCGATTAACAGGCCCGCCAGGTATTCCGTGCGCCCGTGGCCGTGGGGATGCTCCCGGTCCGGTTTCCTGTTAGAAAGCATAAAGCCGATCAAGACAACCAGTGAAGAAAAAATATCGGAAGCGCTGTGCACGGCATCGGCAAGGAGGGCGATGCTGTTGGTGAGCAGGCCGAAAAACACCTTAAGCAGGGTTAAAAATATATTGCCCGCAATGCTTGTCCAGCTTTCAATTATCCCTACCCGGAATCTCTCGGATGGGTTTGCCATGTTTCGTTGTGCGGTGAGCTTATCGGCCAGGCGATTGGCAAAGTGCCTCATAAAACTCTCCCTGTGTTGATGAGCATATTCTCTCAAATAGTCACTAAATTATATCACATCAGTCTTTGTTGTCCATGCTGGAACGGGCAGTAACCCTTTTCAAAGCCTGGAAAATGGCTGTGCCAACCAGGCCGGAGCTTCAACAATGCTTGTAAGGCTGCTACCCGAATAAAGCGCATATGCTTGTTATTATTACCTCAAACGCTATAATGCTACCCGACTTATCTTTTGATTAAAAGTGAAAGATGTGTCATAATTAGTTAATAAGCAATACAAAAGCACTGGCAGTGAAGGGAGAATTTTTTCGGTAAGCGGGCCGGATTAGCTGCAAAGAACTTTTTTTAAACTCCCGTACTACATCAGCCTCAGGCCTGTCCTGAATGATATTCTACGGGTTTTTTATTTTTAAATCAAACCTTGAAGGAGGTGAACAGCCTGGTTTGAAGACCAGGCTGAACGATTGAGTGAGAGAGGAATAGTAGTTCATAAGCCGTATGCCCGGTTAAGCCGGGAGCAGATGGAGATGATCGACAAGGCATCTTTAGATCTCCTGGAAAATCCGGGTATATTATGTTATCACGAAGAAAGTGTCACCATGCTTGAAAAAGCCGGTGCCACGGCTAAGGCCACCCGTGAAGGCGAGCACGATGCCTGGTGGGTCAGTATTCCGGCTAAAGTAGTAAAGCAGGCCTTAGATACCGTGCCTGCCACAGTTACCCTGGGGGCTCGCAACCCGGAAAACAAGGTAATCTTAGAGGCCGAAGGCAACAGGGTTCACTTCGGCAGCGGTTCGGAAACCAATTACTGGCTGGAAGTTAAACCGGAAAAATTTACATCAACGGAAGACGGCCGTGAGCGGGTGCTTCCGATTATGAAGAGGAACCGCGGCAGCCTTGAATACCTTTGCCGCTCAGCGCACTTATCTGAACAACTCGAGAACCTGGATTTTTTCATCCGCAACGTCAATGTTCAGGATACAGATGTCACCACTGAGAACAAGGATGTTAATGTATTTTTTGCCGCATTAAATAACATCACCAAGCCTGTTGTCAGCGGAGTTGCCGATTTCGATCAGTTGGAACAGGTGGTTAAAATGGCCGAGATTATTGTCGGTGGCCGGGATGAGCTGGTTAAAAACCCGGTAGTTTCTTTTATCACCAGTGTAGTCAAGAGCCCCCTGCAGATTGTGGCCGAAACAGCGGAAAAACTGATTGCCATTGCCAGGCTTGGCCTTCCTGTTGTGATCTCCACTTCGCCCCAGGGCGGTTCTACAGCCCCGATTGACGAAGTGGGCATGGTTGCCCAGGTCAACGCCGAAGCCCTGGCCGGGATTACCATTAACCAGCTGGCTAACCCTGGTGCACCTGTAATTTACGGTGCAGTTCCCGTCCGGGCTCGTATGGATGATCTCCACGATATGTATGGCGTGCCCGAGTTTTGCCATTACAACATGGATTGCGCCCAGATGGCCCGATACTACAAGGTGCCCTGCTATTCAACCGCTGGCGTAGGGGACGCAAAAGTTCCCGGGATCCAGGCATCTGTGGAAAAAATGTATACCTACACTGCTGTTCCTTTTGCAGCACCCGGCCTGGTTCACTATGCTTTCGGCCTGCTGGACAAAACACAGACCTTCTCTCCTGAGCAGGCAGTGCTTGACAACCACAAGATTGGTATGGCCAAATTCCTTCACCGGGAAAGCGGCATAACTGAAGAGGCAATTGAACGGACCAAAAAAACTGTGCAGGAAGTAATGCACAGCCCGTACAGGATGTATGCCCGTTATGCCCGCGGTATGCTGAGGCGCGGCGAAATCTTTGGCGGGTTCCCCTTCGAGGGCGAGTCTGAAGACCAGGATCAGACCCTTCTTAATGTCCATGAGCATTTAAAGGAACTGGAAGCAAGGGAACCGCAGTACCTTTCGGAAGATGTCTGCAAGGAGATCTTTGATAAGATTCCGGGGTTGCTGCCCAGGTTAAACCCGTATAAATAGCTGAAGAAGTTAATAAGCGGGAGGCAACTGGCCAGGCTGCCTCCCGAGTTTTCAATAAGGAGGACAAATGATGAGTAAAGACCTGATTGAGCAAATTGTGAACAATGTCCTGCAGGGACGCCGCAACAAGGATGACGAAGGCATCGAGGAAGGAATGACCGGGGATCCCGGCGTGGCTGAACTTGTTCAGAAAGCCCTTGATAGCGGCACCGATACCAACGACATCCTGCTTAACGGCTTAAGCCGCGGCATGGAGTTGGTTGGAGAAAAATATGAGACAGGGGAGTACTTTATTCCCGATATGCTAACCGCTGCGGAAGCAGTCGAAGAAGGAATGAAAGTTATGGAGCCTCACCTGGTTAAAGGGGAAGGCGGCAGCGGCAAAGGAAAGGTGGTCATGGCCACGGTTGAAAAGGACCTGCATGATATCGGCAAAAACCTGGTCAGCATCATGCTTAAAGGGGCCGGTTTTACAGTAGTTGATCTCGGCATTGATGTGCCCGCCGCCCGGATAGCTGAGGCAGCCGAAGAAGAAGGAGCAGGACTGGTTGGCCTGTCTGCCCTGCTTAACACCACCATGTCGAATATGGGCGACGTTGTTAAAGAGCTGGAGCAAAAAGGGCTTCGTGATAAAGTTAAAGTCCTGATCGGGGGTGCCCCCACCTCTGAAGATTTTGCTAAAGAAATCGGTGCCGACAGCTACGGCAAAGATGCTTTTGCCGCCATTCGGGAAGCCGAGAAATTGCTTAAATAAGCGAAAATTATAACCAACAAGGAGATGTTCTGAAATGGAAGCCGATAAAGCTTACTTGGAAGCGATACAACATGGTCGCTACAGTGAAAAAGTAAACGATTTGCGCTGTAAGTATGACCATGTCCGTATCCAGTTTGAAGATTTTATTACCGCCTTTTACCTGAGGCCTTACCTGGAAGAACTGGTCGAAAGGAAAGAAAACAATGGCGGCGGGGGACTGCGTTTTTATGACCTGGGTTGTGGGACCGGCGATGGTTATGACCTGTTAACCAAGATGGCCAAAAAAACCAAGCTGTCAGAATTTGATAACCGCCTGATCCAGGAAGAAATGATGTCTCATTACAAGGGTATCGATTTGAATGTAGATCTCTTAAAAGAAGCAAACAACCAGTTTGGCGATTATGAAAACGTTGATTTTTGCAAGGGTAATTTTTCGAACGGCCTGCCCCTGGAAGAGGGTGAAGAGCCGTACGATCTTTACTTTACATCCTTCGGAACCCTTTCTCACTGCAATGATCAAGAACTGGAGAAGCTATTTATCGATGTTGCCAGGCATGGCAACGACGGAAGCCTGCTCCTTTGCGACTTTATCGGGCGTTACTCCTATGAGTGGCAGGATCTCTGGACGGATAAACCGGAAGAACAGCCCTATATTGATTACTTGATTAACTACCTGTATTCAGAGCAGGATAGGGACAGCGTAGAAGTATCTTCATTTCCACTGCGGCTTATGTCACCACCTGAAGTAGATAAGGTGCTTGAAAGTGCTTCACGAAAAGCTGGAGTAGAGCTGAAGGTTTTACGCTATTTTGATCGCTCCCTGTTTGTGGGCCGCCACATAGAAACAGGCACTTATAACGGCAACCCGCAGCCCCTGCGGTTGATGGTTTCATCTCTTTTTGAGCGGGGTTTGAGGACCTATTTCCCCGATCTTAAGGTCAGTTTCAGGCCGAGAAAAGGTTTTGACTGGCAAAATGAATCCCTGCAAACCCTTGCCGATTCCTGGAATGCCCTGGTTGACTACACAATGTTCCTGATGAAGCATCATGACAATGATGAGGCGCTGCTGCCCTACCCGCCTCAGACCAAGGTGAAGCCCCTGGAGAAAGCATACCGGGTTATGCGGCAGACCCTGGAAGGCAGCCGTGGCCTTTATGGCGATATCAGGGCAGATCTGATTGAAGCCCAGCTGGGCTATGCCCTGCGCAGCCTGGAAATGAACCTGCAAAGCGGGCAGGGCCTGGCTCACGGCCTGGTAGCTGTAGTCCAGGTAGTAAAATAAGGCGGTAAAAACCCGTTTGGATTATTGAGAGATGATTCATGCTGCCCTGAATAGGCTGTAAACCTGTTAAAGCCTGTTCAGGGCGTGTTACCTCTGTTTTTTGAGTAATATCGTCCATGTTTTACTAAATTTACGATTTGTATCTTAATTCTGCATATGAAATAATGACATTAAAGCAGGAATTGTTTAGGGTGGCTTGAATTTATTAATAAAGGTCATAATATCTCCGCGTTTAGGAACATACTCAAAACTATCCAAAAATGACTGCAAAAAACCTGGCATCTTTAGCACCTGCAGGGTTATCTAAATGGCAGAATTATAGGCCGGCAGCTTTGCCAGCAAATCATTAATAAAAAAGCAGGGAGGGGATTAGAAATTCATGATATCATCTGTTGGATTTTTGCTTGACACTTTCAGGGCAGCAGGGAGCAGGATTTTTATTGCTGCAGATACCCCGTCGACTTTCAGACGGGTTATCGCCTACCTGGACCGCCGTGGTGACATGGTCTGGGAGTTGATGCTGGAGCACCTCTGGCTGGTCATAGTTTCGATTGTTATTGCTGTTGTTGTCTCTGTAGTCATCGGTATTTTTATCAGCTACTACACGAATGTGTCTCCACCAGTCCTGGCGGTATGCCAGGTTTTGATGACTATACCGAGTATGGCCATGTTGGGTTTTATGGTGCCTTTATTTGGAATTGGCTTTACCACCGGTGTGATGGCCCTGATCCTGTATAGCCTTCTACCGATAGTTCGCAATACCTTTACCGGGATTAGAGAGATCAGTCCGGCGGTAATTGAATCGGCCAAGGCGATGGGGATGACCGAGTGGCGGATTTTAACCAAGATCAAGATACCGCTGGCCCGGCCGGTCATAATGGCCGGAATCCGCACTGCCACGGTCATGATTGTCGGTATAGCAGCGATTGCCGCTTATGTTGGCGCCGGCGGCCTGGGTGAGTTGATTTTCCAGGGCATATCGCGATCCAGCGAACCGATGATTATCGTTGGCGCTCTCGGGGTGTCTGTTATAGCCCTTGCATTTGACTTTATACTGTCCTGGGGTGAACGACGTTTTGCCGCAGTGGGCAAGTCAGGGAGGTAATATAATATGATCAAACTGGATAATGTTACCAAAAAGTTCCCGGGGATGAAAATTCCCGCAGTGAAAGATTTAAACCTGGAAGTCAAAGAGGGTGACGTCTGTGTTTTGGTTGGGCCCTCAGGCTGTGGCAAGACAACCACGATGAAAATGATCAACCGGATTCATGAACCGACTGAAGGCAAGATATACATCAAAGGCGAAGATGCCTTAAAAATGAATCCGATTAACCTGCGTCTCGATATCGGCTACGTGATCCAGGAGATCGGACTTTTCCCGCATATGACCATTGAAGAAAACGTAGCCACCGTGCCCAATGAAAAAAAATGGCCGAAGGATAAAACCGATAAAAAGGTCGACGAAATGATGACTTTAGTTGGCCTTGACCCGAAAATATACCGCAAACGTTACCCTTCCGCTTTAAGCGGCGGGCAGCGGCAGCGGGTCGGTGTGGCCAGGGCCATGGTCTCAGACCCGCCGATTATGCTGATGGATGAACCTTTCGGTGCGGTCGACCCGATTACCAGGGCTCGTCTGCAGAATGAATTTTTAAGGATCCAGGAACGGATCGAAAAAACGATTGTCTTTGTTACCCACGATATCGATGAGGCGATCAAAATGGGCGACACCATTGCTGTAATGCGGGAAGGCAAACTGATCCAGCATGCCACGCCAGGTGACCTTCTAAGTGCGCCGGCCGATGATTTTGTGGCTGACCTGGTGGGCAGGAACCGTTCGATCAAGCGCCTGCACCTGATCCGTATTCGCGAGATACTGGATGATGTCAACCGGATTAAACCCGCCCCGGAAGATATGCCGCTTGATGACGTTAAAAAACGTATCGAAGACAGCGACATCAGGTCGGTAATTGTTGTTGATCGCGATAACAAATTGAAAGGAATTATCGGGGTCAACGACCTGAAGAGAAAGACGGGTGAAGTGGCCGGTGATTACTGCCAGAAGATATCCGACTCGGTGACCGATGACGCAACTCTAAACGATGCCCTTTCGGTTATGCTTGAAATGGGTGAAGGGTATGTTGCCGTCGTTAATGAAGACGATCAATATGCGGGGACGATTACCCTGGGCGATCTGCTCAACGTGGTCAAGGAGGATAATTAGTATGCTCCAAAACCTTTATAAACTGGTATTGGTACCGCTGTTCTTAGTTATCGTTGGCGTTGTTATTGTAATTTATACGGTTAACAACCCGACTGACGGCCTGGTGGCCAGGATGCTTACTTACGATAATGTAATCAGGGCTTTGCGAGAGCACCTGATGCTGATGCTTGTTTCGATGATTGGCGCAATTACCGTTGGCGTGCTGGTCGGAATTATGCTCTCCCGGCCTTCACTGTACTACTTAGGCCGAGGTGTGGAAAATGTGGTCAACGTCGGCCAGACCATACCCAGCCTGGCTATTCTCGCCCTGTTTTTCACCTGGCTGGGCCTTGGTTTCAGGGTGGCGGTTTTTGCCCTGTTTTTATATTCCATATTGCCTATCTTAAGAAATACATTTGCCGGCATTACCAGTGTTGATGATAGCATTATCGAGTCAGCCAAGGGCATGGGCCTGAATCAGTTTCGGATTTTGACCCGCATTGAACTGCCGCTGGCTTTTCCGATTATTATTGCCGGGATCCGCACCGCTATTGTGATTAACGTTGGGGCAGCTACCCTGGCAACTTTTATCGGCGGCGGTGGATTCGGCGATTTAATTGTAACCGGCCTTTCGGTACGTCGCGATATGGTTATCGTTACCGGGGCCGGCCTGGCCGCACTAACCGCTATTATACTCGATTACGTGATTGGCCAGATTGAAATACGTGTAGTTAAGTGGACATAAAGTTTGGCTGTTTTCCCTATAGTTTGACCATAAAAGGGGGTACATATAGTTTATGATTATGAAGCGCATGTTAGTTATGTTTTTGATGGTAATGCTTGTCGCCGGATCGCTGTTTGCGATCGGGTGCGAGCCTGACGAGGAAGTTGTCGAAGATCCTCTTGATCCTGTTGATGAAGAACCTGTTGATGAAGAGCCGCCTGCCGAGGTTGATCCCGGCTGGGTTTTTGCAACCGACCATGAGTATTCCATCCGTGATGATGGTTATCCCGGTTTGCAGGAACTGTACGGCTTTGAATTTGCCGATGTGGTTACCATGGATCTCGGCATTACCTACGGGGCATTAAGGGATGGCGACGTTCCGGTAGCGATGGGTTTTGCCACCGACGGGCGTATTGCCGCTTACGAACTGGTAAACCTGGTTGACGACAAGCAGTTCCACCCGGTTTACAACTGTTCACCGGTAGTCCGTGAAGAAACCTTGGAAATGTATCCGGAGATTGCCGATATTCTTAACCCCATAGCTGCCGCTCTCGATGCCGATACAATGTCATCCCTGAATATGCAGGTTGACATTGAGGAATATCTGCCGGTGGAAGTAGCCGAAGAATGGTTGATGGCAGAAGGCTTTATCGGTGACGATCCTGCAGATATGGGTGACGGGGAACCGGTAGTAGTTGGCTCCAAGGAGTTCACCGAGCAGTTGACACTTGGTCAGATTGCAATTCTGGCCCTGGAGTACAATGGCATTCCGACAGTTGATGAAACAGGCCTCGGTGGAACTGTTGTTGTCCGTGAAGCGCAGGAAAGAGGAGATGTAGACCTTTACTGGGAATACACCGGGACAGCGCTGATTACCCACCTCGGATATGACGAAGCAATTACCGACCCCGAGGAATGCTATGCGTTAGTTGCAGAAGAAGACCTCGAGCGTTACGGTTTGGTATGGCTTGACTATACCCCGTTTGACAACACTTACACCATTATGATGCGCCAGGCAGATGCTGATGAACTTGGTATTACCACCATCAGCGATCTTGCTGAAGCAATCATGAGCGGTGTACCGGCGCCGTAAAGCGGTCGGGCAAACCCGGGCCGGAAAGTATGACGCGCCTGGTTAGATAAAGAAGCTGAAGATTGATATTTAAGGGGAAAACAGCCGATTAAAAGGGGCAGGCAGAACTGGTTTTGCCTGCCCCGTATTATTAAATATATTTATTGACAATCCAATCTGGAGGGATTAGTATGGCTGTATTAGCGAAAGAAGTCATGAGTTCGCCTGTTATTACCATAAAGGCCGATACACCGCTGAAGAAGGCAGCTGAAATTTTAGATGAAAACTCCTTTAGCGGTGTGCCGGTCGTTGATGACGAGGGTGTGTTAATCGGTGTTTTGTCTGAAACCGACATTCTCCGCTACACTCAACAGATAATCGGGCAGCCTCTGCGCGACCCACACCGTGTTTTCACAAAAAGCAAGGAAGTATTACATGTCGACATCACTCACCGCGGGGTGGAAGTGATTGAATTGGTGGCATCCACCACGGTTGAAACATTAATGACCAGGGATGTAATTTCAGTTTACTTTGATACGCCGCTTTACGAGGTTGTCTGCTTGATGAAAGAAAACAATATTAACCGGGTTCCCGTAGTCGATAAAAATAAAGTGGTCCTGGGCATTATTACCAGGGCAGACTTAATTACGGCAATGGTTAAGAACTGGGACTCAATTAACCAGTAATAAATAACCATCCGGTTAACAGGTAAAACCGTCAGGCATAGGAGGTTTATATTTATGAAACAACCGATTTATGAAGGTGGGAGCTACCACGTATTGTCCGAAAAAGAGATCAGGCAGATCCACGAGACGACGGTCAGGGTTCTTGAAAATGTGGGATTTGAAATAAATCACCTTCCCGCCCTGGAGATGTTCGAAGCAAAAGGGGCCACGGTCGATTTTGATCGGAACCGGGTTTACGTGCCCCGTGAGATGGTTTCCCGCCTGATTAAGCAGGCTCCCGAGGAATTCGTTTTTTACGGCAGGCAGGAAGGCAAGAGCATTACTGTTGGCGGCAAACAGGTGCATTTCGGCACAGGAGGGCTGGCTTTATACGTTCTCGATCTAGATCGTGAAAAGCGGCCGTCAACACTGCAGGATGTTGCCAATTTTGCCCGCCTGGCTGACCGGCTCGAAAACCTTGATTTCTTTATTATCCCCGCCTACCCACACGACATAAACATTGATACAGTCGATGTTAATACTAAGTACCAGGCGATGTTAAACACCGGCAAACCGGTGATGGGCGGCATATTTAATAAGCAGGGGCTTGAAGATATAGTTAAAATCTCCTCGATAATTGCCGGCAGCATGGAAAAACTGCAGCGCAGGCCTTTTATCGGCTTCATATCTTCTATTACCAGTCCCCTGAAATTAAGTTCGGATCATGCCGAGTATATAATGGAAGTTGCCCGTTACGGACTGCCCCTCGCGACATCAACCGCGCCTGCGGCAGGGGCAACGGCGCCGGTTACCCTGGCGGGGACCCTGGTGCAGCAAAATGCAGAAGCCCTGATGGGGGTAATTTTTACCCAGCTGGTTAACCCGGGCACTCCGGTTCTCTACAGCGCCGTGCCGGTTACCATGGATATGCGGACAATGTCATTTCTGATGGGCAGTATTGAATCAGGCCTGATGAATGCGGCAATTACCCAGATGGCCCATTATTACCGGCTGCCCTGCTACCTGACGGTTGGCACTACCGATTCCAAGCTGCCCGATGCCCAGGCGGCCCACGAAAGCGCTTCGACTGCTATGCTGGCAGCGCTGGCCGGCGGCAACTTTATCCATGAAGCTTTCGGCATGCTTGACGGGGCGATGACTGCTTCATATGCCCAGTACATTATCGATAATGATATTATTGGCAGCTGCCTGCGCACCCTGCGCGGCATTGAGATAAATGAGGACACCCTGGCCTATGATGCGATTGCGAAGGTCGGCCCCGGTGGAAACTATCTCAGTGAAGAGCATACAGTCAGGTATATGCGCACGGAACTCTACTCGCCAAAGACCAGTGACCGCCAGCCGTACCAGCGCTGGATTGATGCCGGCAGTAAAGACAGCTGGAGAAGGGCTGAAGATTATGCCGCACAGCTGCTTGCGGAACCTTCTGAGCCGATTATACCGCCTGAACTGGACGCGCAGATCAGGGCCGAATTCCCGGACCTGGTTTGCCTGGACGAAGGTGGTAACGTGCAGTGGAAAACCGGCTCAGTTTAAGGAAAGGTCACAACAATCCGGACCACGCTTTGGTCTTTCTTCTTAAGCATTTCAAATCCCTCGTTTATCCGATCCAGGGGCAGTTCGAGGCTGACTGAATGAGACAAGTTTAGTCTCTTTTGGGCGGCCATTTCTATAATTACGGGGAAATCTGCCCTGCACTGGTCTGCGCTGCCCATGATGGTCCGCTCCCCGAGCAGAAGATCGTGATACGGGTTAATGCGGACTTCTTCCGGGCAGATCCCGACGACCACGATTCGCCCGCCTATGCCGGTACTGTCAATAGCCTGCCTGATCGTGGCGGGCAGGCCGATTAGTTCCACGGCCACGTCTATACCCCGTCCACCGGTAGCAGCGCCAATTATATCTTCCGCAGTGTCTTTCTGCGGGTGAATAACAGCGGTGGCCCCTGCTTTTACAGCCAGGTCAAGTTTGTCTTCATCAAGGTCCATCGCAATTACCTGGCCGGCTCCCATTATTTTAGCAATCTGCACGGCGTGGATTCCAAGGCCCCCGATGCCGATAATTAAAACATTTTCTCCGGTTTGAACAGCAGCCCGCTTCAGGGCGTGAAACGGGGTGGCCACGGCATCGGTGATCAGCGCCGCCTGGGCAAAGGGGATCGATTCCGGAAAAGGAAAAGCGTTGCGGGCCGGAACCACAACGTATTCAGCAAAGCCCCCGTCAATATTTTTGCCCAGCATTTCAGCTTCGCTGCAATAATTATCATTTCCTGTCGAACACATCATGCATTTCCCACAGGTTGCCAGGTAAAAAAGGCTGACCCGGTCGCCACGTTTAAGCCCCCTGACATTTTCACCAAGCCCGGCAACTTCACCGGACACTTCATGGCCCAGGGTTATCGGCAGCCTGGTCACCTCACTGCGGCCGTCCTGGTAATGAAGGTCTGAACTGCAAATCCCCGCAGCCCTGACCCGCACCAGGATGTCATCCACCCCCGGTTGAGGGACAGGCACCTCTGCAATCTCCAGTGGTTTGCCAATCCCGGTAAGCTGTGCCGCCTGCATAGTTTTCATGATAACTCCCCTTCGCTATAGTATTGAACTGCGCTGTTTCCGCAGGAAAGTGCTGCCGGTGCAGTGCAAATTATCTTATTCTGCCTTGCAATCTCCGCCCGGCACGCGAATAGTTTTCAAAACTTCATAACACCATTTTTAAAACCGCTGGAAAAAATTAAAACCCGGTCAGCTCTCTGTAAAGAATAATTTCGTGCGTTAACACCGTAATTCCTTTAAATACTGCGAACGCACGCCGGTTAATTCCCGCGGAAGGAAGGAAACAGGTCAATTTTGTAGAAATCTTTGTCAATACAGTTTACACTGGTTCGATATGAAAATTAAATGATATGCAGCAAACCGGCACCCTGAGCCGCTGCCGGCCATAATTTGCAGGGATGGTGATCTGTTAAGATGACGATTAAAAAAGCGGTAATCCCGGCGGCCGGAATGGGAACGAGGTTTTTACCGGCCACAAAAGCACAACCTAAAGAGATGCTGCCGATAGTGGATAAACCAACTATCCAGTATGTGATTGAAGAAGCTGTCGCGGCAGGCATTGAAGACATCCTGATCATAACAGGCCGCAATAAAAGGGCGATAGAAGATCACTTCGACAGGAGTATCGAGCTCGAGTTAGTGCTTGAAGAAAAAGGCAGGGATGAAGAGCTTCATGAAATAAAGCAGATCAGCGAGCTGGCCAACGTTTTCTATATTCGTCAGAAAGAGCCGCTTGGGTTGGGCCATGCCGTGCTTTGTGCCCGGCAGTTTGTTGGCAGCGAGCCTTTTGCCGTACTGCTTGGCGATGATGTGGTTCATGCTGAAGTGCCTGTAATCGGTCAGATGGCTGAAGTATACGCCCAAAAAGGGCAAACTGTGCTTGGTGTCCAGCAGGTCGGTTACGAGAATATTCATAAATACGGGGCCGTTAGTTTTGAAGGAGAAAACGGCCCGGTAGTGAGAGTCAGGGAACTGATCGAAAAGCCCTCCAGGGAAGAAGCTAAATCTGATTTGGCGGTACTGGGGCGCTACATTATAGACCCCGGAATATTCCCGATAATCGAAGCAACACCTCCCGGTTCCGGGGGTGAAATCCAGATTACCGATGCTTTGAATACACTGGCCGGGCAGCAGCCGGTGTGGGCTTATACCTTTAAAGGCCGCCGCTATGATGTGGGTGACCGGATTGGTTTCCTGGAAGCGACGATAGAATATGCCTTAAGGCGGGAGGATCTAGGCCCCGTCCTGGCCGGTTACCTGGAGAGCCTGCAAATAGATAAGCTTCAAAACAGCTAGCTGCCGCATTATGTCCAGATCAGCTAAGAATTACATCACTGTATGAAACGAGAGGAGGAGTTTTACGTGTATCTCAACTCTGCCCCACTGGCCCGGATCGCAAAAGACCTGGTTAACGGAACACTTGATTTAAAAAAATATATTAATGATGTTTGTGACCACCTCGAGCGTGACGACCAGCAATTAGAATCATTTTTACCCGAACCCGGCCGTCGTGAAAGGCTGCTGAAAGAAGCGGACATGCTGCAGGAGATCTATCCCGAACCTGAAGACAGGCCGCTGTTATATGGAGTTTTACTCGGAGTCAAGGATATATACCAGGTAGACGGGTTTCCAACCAGGGGTGGTTCTAACCTTGATCCCGGGGCCCTGGCCGGCCCCGAAGCGGAGTGTGTCCGGATCCTGCGCCAGGAAGGCGCCCTGGTGCTCGGCAAAACGGCAACCACTGAATTCGCTTATTTTGAACCCGGGCCGACAAGGAATCCACATAACCTGAATCACACTCCGGGCGGTTCCAGCAGCGGTTCAGCTGCCGCGGTTGCCGCAGGGTTCAGTCCCCTGACCCTGGGCACCCAGACAATCGGTTCAGTTAACCGTCCCGCGGCATTTTGCGGTGTTGTCGGTTTCAAGCCCAGTTATAACCGGATCAATACCGAAGGGCTGCTCTATTTTTCCCGCTCAGCCGATCACGTTGGCTGCTTTACCCAGGACATGGAGGGTATGATCCTGGCGGCACAGGTCCTGTGCTACAACTGGAAAGAGATTTCTGTTCCCTATACCCCGGTCCTGGGAGTGCCCCGCGGCAAATACCTGGAACAGGCCTCCGGGGAAGCGCTTGCAGCATTTAACGGGCAGCTCGATCAACTCAGTGCCGCAGGTTACACGATAAAAGAAGTCAATGCCCTTGATGATATTGAAAAAATTGCTCTGTGGCACCGCAAACTTATCGCTGCAGAAATTGCTATTGAACATAAAAACCTCTATTCAAAATATGCCCATCTCTATAGGCCGCGGACCAGGGAAATAATTGAAGAGGGGATGGCTGTGCCCAAAGCCGAACTTGTTGAAGCCCGCAGGCAGCAAAAAGAGCTCACTGAGAGGCTCGAAACAACCATGCGTGATGCAGGCATTGATTTATTTGCCACTCCTGCCGCAAAAGGTCCTGCGCCTGAAGGTATCGGCGCCACAGGGGATCCCGCGATGAATATGCCCTGGACAAACGCGGGGCTGCCCACGGTTTCGTTCCCTGCCGGCAAGGCTGAAAACGGAATGCCCCTCGGCATCCAGCTGATTGCGCCCTTTATGGGGGACGAACTGCTGCTCTCCTGGGCGGCCGATGCAGCTGCCGTATTTGAAGAATTCCAGGCCTATAACCTTTAGGCCTCTTTCGCCGCAAAGCGGTCGATTAAAGAAGCGGCTATCCTGGTAATTGCTACGGCCAGGATAGTCCTTGTGCCCAGCATTACAAGCGGGTTGGCACCGAAGACAGCAAAAATAAAGGTATCTTCAACTATCGAGTGAGAAATGCTGAGGAATATGCCGATTAGAAGCAGGTCGCGTTTTTTAAGGTAACCTTCCCGCGCATAATCGATGATTAACGCCGAGCCGAGCACAATGCCAAAAAACATGCCGCCCAGCAGAGGAAAAGCTGCCTCCTGGGGCAGGGTCAAAAACCGCAGGGGCCCCCTCATACTGCCGGTAATTTTTTCGATAACCTTGTAGTGCCGGGCCAGTTCAATTAAAATTAATACCGGGATCAGCAATAAAGCAAGGCGGGCGATATTGTACATGGTGTCGGCTATTGTTTCGATCAGCAGCATAATGATTTCCATCTTATTAGCCCCCCACAGCCAGGCTGTAGATCAGGTTTAAAACCAGGCCTGCGGCCAGAGCGGTAAACAGGCGCAGCGCCGCCGAAACTGGGATGCGCAAACCGGTATAACTGCAGACAACTGTTTCAACAGGCAGTTCATGGCAGATGCCGATCATAACTGCTAAGATGGTAATCTGCTGTGGGCTTAGCGACAGAGTGGTAATCACGCCGAGAGCGGCGTAAAAGTTCACAAAAAAGCTCAGCAGCAGTGCGATAGTCGCTTCTCCAGGCAGCCCGAATAAAGCCATGGCCGGGCTGAAAAATCCGGCGATCCGATCGATAATACCGTAAAAATCGAGAATGGCGACAAGGCAGGAAACAGGGACGATAATTTTGATCAGAAGCCAGAGCAGCTGCAGGCTTTTTGAAAAACCTTTTTTAATCGGTTCTGCTAAAGTTGACATTGGTGAATTCTCCTTCTAAGCTGTAATTAAATGAACGGGGTGTTGATATGCAGGCTGTGTTCAGCCTTCGAAATACCGCTTTCCGCGACATACTTTTCGTGGAATATCTCGATATTGAATCAGGCACACTGTTTGGCATTACCGGAAAAAGCGGCAGCGGCAAGACAACCCTGCTTAAACTTCTAAACAACATGCTTACCAGCGATACAGGAGAGGTCAGTTACTACGGGACCAATGTCTTAATGATCGATCCGATTGTTTTGCGCCGCAAGGTGATCATGGTCCCCCAGGCTCCCTACATCTTTCCCGGAACTGTCCTGGAAAATATCCAACTGGTTTTCCATTTTAACCGGAAAGAACTGCCTGCGCAAGCTGAGATAGAAAACCTTCTTGAGCAGCTTGGCATGCCTTCTGTCCTCAACCGGAGCACCGCAAACATGTCAGGGGGAGAAAAACAACGCATCGCCCTGGCCCGCGCCCTGCTCCTTGATCCCGAAACGCTGCTTCTCGATGAGCCAACAGCGGCGCTCGACGAAGATAACGCCCTCGTAGTCTTTAAATACCTGGCCCGGTGGATCGGTGCTCCCGGCAAATCGGTAGTTGCAATATCCCACGCCGGTTCCCTGATCAACGATTACGGCGATGCAATCCTTGATTTGAGTGGTGGGCGGATCAAGAGCCTGGAAGAAAGAAGTGGTGCCCATGCCTGAGACAATCTCCATTGAAACCTGGCGCCTTGCTGCTTCTTACCTGTTTCTGATCCTGCTCATGATTATGTCCCAACTGCTCAAGCTGGGGCACGGTAAAGAATTCCTGGTGGCTACCGTCAGAATGACCCTTCAGCTTGTCCTGGCCGGCTATATTTTAGAACTGGTTTTCAGCCAGCAGAACATCCTGGTTACCCTGGCCATTATGCTGTTTATGCAGACCTTTGCCCTGGTCACGATATACGGCCGGGTTAAAGGCAAGATCAGTGCCGGCCTAAAAAAAGTTGTGGCCCTGGCCCTGTTCGTCGGGACGTCAATTCCCCTGGCCTATTTTATGGTCGTTGTTATTGCCGCCGATCCCTGGTATTCACCGCGATACTTTATTCCCATTGCGGGAATGACTGTCGGCAACTCGATGACCGGGATTACCCTGGGCGCCGAGCGGCTGGCCCGGGTTTTCGAAACCAGCCGCCCGCGGATTGAAGAAGCCCTTATGCTCGGGGCCACCCCGCAGGAAGCGGTCAGGGAGTTTCTGAGTGACACCTTCAGCGCGGCGATTATCCCCACCATCAATTCAATGCTGGGCATGGGCATTATCTTTATACCGGGCATGATGAGCGGCCAGATTCTGGCCGGGGCATCACCGGTTGATGCTATAAAATACCAGATAGTAATAATGATGGGTATCCTTGGCAGTGTCGCCCTTGCTGTATACTTAATTACCCAGCTTGGGTACAGGACCTTTTTTAACGAAAGGGCCCAACTGCTCAATAACGGTGAATGACCGGCTAATCCGATCCCAGTGCCATGTGCATCTGCATGAAACGCATCATGTCAGTCCGGCTCAGCAAACCAACCAGGTCGCCGTTTTCCATAACCAGGGCTCTCCCGGTGTTTTGGGCAGCCATGCGCATCATTACCTCGGCGGCATCATTGTCCGGTTTCAGGACCATCGTTTCTTTGAGCGGGGTTAAGACCTGGGACACCCTGGTTTCTGCCCATTTTTCCCGGGGAATTTCTTTCACGTGCTGCAGCGAAACCAGTCCGTGAGTAGTCGAACCGTAAACAACGGGGAAAGCGCCGTACTTGTAGTGCAGGAAATGATCGGCCAGCTCGTCCAGGGTGGCATCGGGTGAAATTGTCTGCAGGTCGGTGCTCATTAATTCAGAAACTTTCATGCCGGCAAAAGTATCTTTAAAAACCAGCTGAGAATAGCTTGACTGCCCGGCCTGGTAGATCATCCAGCCGATAAAAATGAGCCAGATGCCGAGAATGTTTCCCTGGAAAAAGATCATCGTAAAACCTAAGGCCATGATCAGGAAGGAAAGAAAGCTGCCGAAGCCGGCGGCAATCCGCGTTGCCGTCAGCATGTTCTTGTTGAAATACCAGACAATCGAACGAAAAAGACGTCCGCCGTCCAGGGGGAAAGCCGGTACCAGGTTAAATACAGCCATAACCAGGTTCACCCGGGCTACAATCAGGACCGCTTCACTGGCTAACAGGCCCGGGGTAAGCAGCAGGTAGTATACAGCGCCCGCTGCTGCCGCAATCAGCAGGCTGGTCAGGGGTCCGGCCGCTGTAATTTTTAATTCTGCTGACGGGTGATTCGGATCGTGTTCCATATGGGCCACCCCGCCGAAAATAAAAAGAGTAATCTTTTTGATCGGGATTCCTTCTTTAAGGGCCACCAGGGAGTGCCCGAACTCATGGGTCAGGACTGATGCGAAAATAACCAGCGTGGTTATAATGCCGGCAGCCCAATAGACCTGGTTGCTGTAGCCTTCCACAGTTTCCGGAAAATAACCCATCGCCAGGGAGATGCTCAGGAGCGAGAAGATTAAAAGCCAGCTGATATGTATCTCAACAGGTATTCCCTTAAAAGTAAATATGCGAAGTGAGTTATTCATTTAATGAAGCCTCCCCGGCATTTTTTTAGTATAATGTAATAAGTTAAAGTCTGGTTGAAAAACACAATAATTTTACCTGACCATTATATTTGATAGAACAGGTAAAGATTCCTGCAGAAAAAGCCCTATCCTTCAAAGGTGGTGAATTTCGCCCGTAATGACTTCACGCAACCTGGCCATATTTATTGCAGCGGATCTGGCAATCCTGCTCTCAGTGCTGCTCGTCTCCAGCTACTATGGAATGAGTCACCTGGTGCTTTTGGTATTGGGATTAATCCTCCTGTGTTTAACCCTTTATGACCTGAAAACAGGCAGCCTTTCGGCATTTTTCTCCGAATATTTGAGCCTGACCGATACCGCTGAACTGGACAAGCTGAAATGGGTCCCTGTCCTGCTCTCGTCCATCCTTCTGATCCTGAGCGTGCCCGCTCTCCTGGAGCACGGGTTCGTCAATACCGACCAGCGCTGGGCCATGCAGCACGGTTACTTCCTGCGTCTGGCCATCCCCGCCGCAGTTGGCGGCATAGCCGTAATCGCCGTAGCCGTTTGGACAGTATTCAAAGGCACAAAAAACACCGGATAAGTTAAAAAGGTGTCAGGCATCTTTTTAACTTATTTAAGCGTAGTTATTGCCTCTCTCCGGGGAAGAGGTTTTTGTAGTCGGCGTGGGCCAGGCGGATTACTTCGTGGGCTTCCGCTCTGCTGTAGATAGTTTCGATGGTGCATTTTTGATCCGGCCCGCCGGGCATTTGCTTGTACGTCAGGAAGAAATGTTCCAGGCGCTTAATTACTGCAGTGGGAAAATCACCGATATCAGCCCAGTGCCCGTAGAGGGCATCATTGACGAGGACGGCTAAAATTTTATCGTCAGCTTCCCCGTCATCGAGAAGTCGTATGCCTCCAATCGGTTTCGCCTGCAGTAATATATCCCCGTGGGGCACAATTTTTTCTGTCATCACGCAAATATCAAGGGGATCGTCATCACCCCTGATATCCGGATAGCCCGATTTGCGGCTGCAGTAATTGCCGACTTTCGGGCCGCAGTAAGTCTGCGGCAGCATACCGTAAAGAGTTGGGTAGATGCTCGAATAGAGTTGGGGCCGGTCGATTTTTAAAAGGCCGGTTTCCTTATCCAGCTCATACTTCACTGTATCGCTGGGCACAACTTCGATGTAGGTATTTACGATTCCGGGCCAATCATTACCGAGAGAAACGCCGTGCCAGGGGTGAGCTTTAAAGTTGAGGTTACGTTCGGGATCTTTAAAACTATTATGACCAGTCATCCGGATTCCTCCTCTGAAAGCTGCCAGGTAATAAATCTATAAACAGTATATGTGAAAATTGCCTGCCGTGCAAAAATGAAGCAGCTGCGGATGACAGATTCTTTCTTATAGGCTAATATTGAAGCATGGGATAGGAGGTTTTATAATGGAAAAAGGCTGTGTACAGGTTTATACAGGAGACGGTAAAGGAAAAACTACTGCTGCCCTGGGGCTTGGATTACGGGCCGTGGGAAGCGGCTTCAAGGTCATTATGTTCCAGTTTCTGAAAGGCGCTCACAGCGGGGAACTCGACAGCGTTCCTTCGCTTGGCGGCAGGTTTGAAATTATCCGCCTTGGAGAAACGGATAAATTTTTCGGTGCGCTCAGCCACCAGGAAAAAGCAGAGCTTAAAGAGCGTTTGCTGGGCGAATTGAGCCAGGTAAAAGATGTTCTGGAAAACGAGTCCTGTGACATCCTGATCCTCGATGAAATTATGGCTGCCATCCACGGCAAGCTGCTGATAGTTGAAGAGGTTTGTGCCCTGATAGACGCCCGTCCTGCAAGTATGGAGATGATCTTAACCGGGCGCAGCGTTCCGCAGGTGATCGTTGAAAAAGCCGATTTAGTAACCGAAATGCGCTGTATTAAACACTATATGGACAATGGCGTTCCCGCCCGCGCCGGCATTGAAAAATAAGCGAAAGGCTGCCCGGGCGAGAGTTGCCGGCAGCACCTTAAAGTATTCTTCTTAAGGAGTGAAATGGCATGCATTATTTCTTGGCCAGGGACAATCATATTTTTAAGTTTTCCGCCGGGGAAACACCCGTGCTGACGATCAGTTCCGGGGATACGGTCAGTATTGAAACGATGGATTGTTTCTCCGACCAGATTCAAACTCCTGGGGACAGCCTAGAAGAAGTCAGCTTTGACCGGGTAAATCCTGCCACGGGGCCGATTTACGTAGAAGGAGCCCGGAAGGGCGATGCTTTAAAAGTAACCATTGAACAGATTAAGATCGGAAACAGGGCAGTAATGCTAACGGGAAAAGGCCTTGGCGTCCTGGGCCACAAGCTGCAGGGTATGCATTTCAAGATTCTTCCCATAGAGAATGGTAAAGTGGTTTTTGATGAACATACCCGGCTGCCTGTCGAACCGATGGTTGGAGTAATCGGGGTTGCTCCTGAAGGTGAAGGTATAAATTGCGGCACCCCGGATACCCACGGCGGGAATATGGATACCAGGCTGATCAGGGAGCAGGCTGACATTTATCTTCCGGTATGGGTGGATGGCGGGCTGCTCGCTTTAGGGGATCTTCATGCCCTGATGGGTGATGGCGAAGTATCAGTTTCCGGGGCAGAAGTGGCGGGTGAAGTCAGGGTGAAGGTAACATTGATTAAAAAGCTAAACCTTTCTACACCAATCCTGATGAACGACCAGGTTTTAGCTGTAATCTGTTCCCGAAAAAGCCTCGACGAAGCAGTAACCGGGTCGGTAGAAATCATGGAAGATCTGATCAGAAGCAGAACAGGGCTGCCTTCAGAAGAGATCGTGATGCTGCTGAGTGTTGCAGGTCAGGTAAGAATTTCCCAGGTGGTCGATCCGCTTAAAACCGTGCGCTGCGAGATCCCCCTGCAGGTGCTGGACAATTATGGATTTAAACTTTACTAAGGGTCTGCCGACGTTAAATACCAGATTAACTAAGGGGGTCCGCCATACTTTTACAGGTTTACATGCCCTCCTTTATCTCTGACCGGCCCATCCCCCTGCGCCCGGTCAACCTGCTTCCCTCCGGCGGGGCCGTTTTTGAAATCTGCCTTGACTGCCGCG